>JBKQVT010000025.1:0-17690 GCA_052139835.1 Thermoguttaceae bacterium | reverse complement strand
TCGCGTATTTCGGGAGGGAGACGCTCAAGGACCCGATCCTCATCTTGGGCGAGGCGTACGCGCAGTGCCGCATCCCGAAGGTCCGCCGCACGATTGCGAACGCTGTGCGGCGCGATTTCAGCGGCTCGGGCGTCCGCGGCAAGGACGATGCCGAGTTCGTGAAAAATGCGAGGCGGTGGTACGAGGAGGAGAAGGAGCACCTTGTCGTCCTTGAGCGCTGGCCGTCGCCCAATATGTTCTCCCTGGGACCGTACGACGTGGACGACCCGCATTGCACTTTCACGTCGGGCGTTAACGACTGGCCGCCGCTGTTTGTCGATCGAGCGCCGCCGGCCAAGGCGAAGGGGAAGTAGGGACCCAAAGGGCAGATGGGCGTGAGAACTCGCTGGCTGGCTGTTGTCGTCACCGCCGCGCTGGGGGTCGCGGCGGTCGTGTGGGCGGTCTGCCGGCGGGAGCCGATAACTTCGTGGAGCTCTCCCCGGGTGTTGGCCGTCCAGAAGGAATGGCAATCGTTAATGGATTCGTTTCGGCACACATGGACGAAAAACAACTTCGGACAGCGGCACAAGATGCTCGAAAGCATCCTCGATAAGGGGCTTTCGAAGGAGGATCTGCGCCGCTTAGCGGCGACCTGCGGAACTCTGCCGGTCCGCGAGAAGGATCGAACCGAGTTCGCCAACGCGCTGCTCAAATTCATGGTGAGGGCCTTTGTGGACGCGGGCGATAGAGACAGCCTACTGGAGGTGCTCTCGACGCGGTGCCCTGATTTCATCTTTCCCTACGAGCCCGTCGAGTTCTTCCTGGCATCATCGTCAGGCAAGCTCAAGGACCCGATCTTGATACTCGGCGACGCGTTTGCGAAGTGCCGAGTACCCCAGAACCGCCGTCATATCGCGGTGGCCTTTCGCCGCGGGTTCACAGGGTCGGGAATTCACGGAAAGGATGACGCCGAGTTTGTCAAGAACGCGATTGCGTGGTACGAGAAGGAAAAGGGGCATCTGGTGGTGAACGGGGGCAACCGGCCTTGGGGTATGATACCGCTCTACGACGAGGACGAGCCATACTACAAGACGCTGCAATATGACAAAATCCCGCCGCTGTTTGTCCGCCCAACGGCAACGCCCGAGGGCGCGAAGGCCGGGGGTCGCTGACCCACGGTCGGCGCACCCATTCGGAAAGGACCGGGCGGTTTTCCGCCCAGGGCCGGCCACCCTCGTTTTTCCCTCTGGTCCTTCTTCTCGCCGCCGGCGTGGCGGCGTGGTCGTGGCGGCTGCTGCGGCGCCGCGCGGACCGGGTTTGACAATTCCTGGCGGAATTGTGTAGAATCGACCTTGGAGCGCCGCCGCCCGGAAAAGTCGGCGCCGGGTCTCTTTTTTCCCCGCAAATGGTTCCGGCAGCGCCGCCTCCGGGCGGCGGGACGGTTTATCATGCCGCAAGCTATCGTCGATCCCGAGGAACTGCGACGCTTCGCCCTGAATCTCAAGAAGTTCAACCACGACGTGCAAGAGCGGATCACATCGCTGGGAAACCAACTGGACAACCTGGGCAGGACATGGCGCGACCAGGAGAACAAGAAATTCGCCGAGGAGTTTCAGCAGCACATCCAGGTCGTCGCGCGCTTCCTCGAGGTGATCGACCGGCACGTGCCCTACCTGATGCGCAAAGCGGAAATCATCGACGAGTACCTCCAGCAACGCTAGGTCTGCCTCATGGGTGCGGCCGCCAAGGTCATTTCGATCGACGCCGTCGGGCGGATGGGCACTGCCTTGCGGGCCTTCCGCGCCGAGGCGGGCAGCGGCCTGGACGACCTGCAACTGGAGATCCAGCGCGGCTTGCAGTGGATCCACCACGACCGCAAGGAGTATTGGTCGGCGGAGGTCCGCCGCGGCGAGGAGCGGGTGACCCAGTGCCGCCTGCAATTGCAGCAGGCGATGACCTATCGGCGGGTGGCCGACCATCAGCCCACCTGCATCGACGAAAAGCGGGCGCTCGCCGCGGCCAAGCGCCGCCTGCAAACGGCCCACGAGAAGCTGGAAGCGGTGCGCCACTGGTCGCGGGTCATCGACCGGGCCGTCGACGAGTACCGCGCCGGCCGGGCGCCGCTGGCCGCCTTCCTCGACGGCGATCTTCCCAAGTCGCTGGCGGTGCTGGGGCGCATGAGCGAGTCGCTGCACGCTTACGTGGTTATGGAGATTCCGGGCGATCTGGCGGCGCCGCCGTCGGCCCAAGGGCCCGCGGCGGGGCCGCTTCCCGGTTCCGCCGCAAAGGGGACAGTCCCATTTTCGCTGACACGAAAATTGGGACAGTCCCCCCCTGCTGCCACCAGGGAGCCGTCGCCATGAGGGCCTGCGACCTGACGGCCGGAATGGGCAAGCTGGAAATGGCCGCCCAGTCGTTGTCGCGGGCGACCCGCGAGACGGCCGAGACCTGGAACGACCAGACCTTCCGCGACTTCGAGGAGATGTACGTGACGGCCATGGACCCTAAGCTCAAGAACCTGTTGGACGCCGTGCGCCGGCTGGCGGAGGCCTTCGCCGCCGCCGAGCACGAGTGCGGCGACCGCGATCATGTTTGAGTCCTTTTCGGCAGACGAACCGAGGCGGCTGCTGGCCGAGTTGTGCGACCTGGTGGCCGAGCGCGTGCCGGCCGAACGCGAGATCAACGGCGGCTTTCAGGCCCGCGGAGAAGCGGCCGAAAAGCGCTTCGCCGCCGGCCAGCGCGAATTGACGGAGCGCTACCAGGGCGAGCGATCGGCGGCCGAGGCCGAGTATGCCGCGCTCCGCCGCGAGATCGTGGAGAGGTTCGAGGCGGAGCATGGCGCCGCGTCGACGCAATACGCCGAGCTGCGCGAGGAAATCACCGCCCGCTTCGAGGCCGCCGAACTGGCAGCCGAGCAGGAGCGGCAGGACGCCCAATGGGAAGCGACGACGATCGCCGAGGCGGCCAAGGGGGGCTCCGGCCTGGAGTTGCCCGACATCCAGGCGGAATTGGACGCCCGCTGGCACGAGCTGCACGCCATCGCGCGGCAGGCGGTGGAACTGCTGCGGCGGCGCGGCCAATGGCGGCCCTATCCCGATCCGGCCTTCAGCGGCGCGCTGCTGGAGCGTCACCCCGCGCAGCGATTCATCAAGGCCCGCGAGCTTGCCCGCGAGCAGTTCCGCGTGCTGGCCGCCAAGAAAGTGTCGCACTTTTTCACCGGCTTTTGGCCGACGATGGTGTTGTTCGTGTTCCTCTGGGGCGCGTTGGTCTATCCGGCGGGCCGCTTGCTGGGATGGCGGGAATTGCAGTGGGTGGTGTTGGCCAGCGGCGCCGCCGCCTTTCCCGTCTTTATGTTGCTCTTTCTCTGGCTGCAACGCCTGGCCCGGCGGCATGCCACCCAAGCTTATTTGCCGCTGCGGCGGACTCTGCTGGAGGCGGGGGTGGACCGGCCGGCGGTGCTGGAAACGGCCAAGAACGACTGCCGCCGGCTGCACGCCGCCATCGCCGCCCGCTATAACGCCGAAAGCAGGAAGGCCGAAGAACGCTTTACCGCCGCCCTGACCGCCATGACGGCGGCCAGGGAGCAGGGGTGCCGCCAGGCGGACGAGACCTATCAACCGCGCTTGGCGGCCATGGTCGCCCAGCGCGACCAGGCCCTGGCCCGTGCGGACGCCAAGTATCCGCCGCTGATCGCCGCCTTAGAAAGCGGCTATGCCGCCGCGTCGCAGGCGCTCGTGCGGCAGCACGACGAGGCGATCGCAGCCAACCAGCGGCAGAACGAGCAACAGCGGGCCGAAACGGCCGACCGCTGGCTGACCGGCCTGCGGCGGTTCCAGGCCGCCTCGGAGCGGATGGCCGCGGGCTGCGACAGGCTCTTCCCCCCTTGGGACGCCCCGCTTTGGCAGCACTGGACGCCGCCGGCCGAGATCCCGCCGGCGATCCGCTTCGGGCAGGGCGACGTGCGGCTGGAGCGGATCGAAGGCGGAATGCCTGAAGACGAGCGCCTGCGGCCGCCGCGGAGCGAGTTCACGCTGCCCTTGCTCTTGCCCTTCCCGCAGCGATCGCTGTTGCTGCTGAAAGCGGCCGGCGAAGGCCGCGCCAAGGCCGTCCAGGCCATCCAAGCCGTCATGTTGCGAATGCTGACGGCGATGCCGCCCGGCAAGGTCCGCTTCACGATCCTCGATCCGGTCGGGCTGGGAGAGAACTTCTCCGCCTTCATGCACCTCGCCGATTACGACGAGCAACTGATCGCCGCCCGCATCTGGACCGACGCCGCCCACATCGAGCAGCGGCTGGCCAACCTGACCGACCACATGGAGAACGTCATCCAGGTCTACTTGCGCAACGAGTTCCAGTCGATCGAGGACTACAACCGTTCCGCGGGCGAGATGGCCGAGCCCTACCGGGTGCTGGTGGTGGCCGATTTCCCCGCCAACTTCTCCGAGGCGGCGGCCCATCGCCTGAAGAGCATCGTGACCAGCGGGGCCCGCTGCGGCGTCTTCACGCTTTTGGCCGTCGATACCAAGCTCCCCTCGCCGCGGCAATTCCACCTGGCCGACCTCGAACCCGAGGCGATGGTGCTGGCGTGGAAGGAGGGGCGTTTCGAGTGGCAGCATCGCGACTATGGGCCCGTGCCGGCGGCCCTGGAGGAGCCGCCGCCGCCGGAGCGCTTCACCGAGATCGTCCGCGCCGTGGGACGCGAGGTGAAGGACGTCAGTCGCGTCGAGGTCCCTTTCGAGTGCGCCGTGCCCGCCGAGCCCCAGTGGTGGACTGCCAACAGCCGCGGCGGCATCGACGTGCCCCTGGGCCGCGCCGGCGCCATGAAATTGCAGCACCTCGAACTGGGCAAGGGGACCTCGCAACACGTGCTGATTTCGGGCAAGACGGGCTCGGGCAAATCGACCTTGCTGCACGTGCTCATCACCAACCTGGCCTTGCGCTACAGCCCCGACGAGGTCGCGCTGTACCTGGTCGACTTCAAGAAAGGGGTGGAATTCAAGGCCTATGCCCGCTTCGCCCTGCCGCACGCGCGGGTGGTGGCCGTGGAAAGCGAGCGGGAATTCGGCCTCAGCGTCCTGCAGCACCTCGACGGCGAGCTCCGCCGCCGCGGCGACCTCTTCCGCAAGCTGGGCCTGCAGGACCTCAAGGGCTATCGCACCACCCAGCCCGACGCCTGCCTCGCGCGCATCCTACTGATCGTCGATGAGTTTCAGGAACTCTTCGTCGACGACGACCGCATCGCCCAGGAGGCGGCCTTGCTGCTGGACCGGCTGGTGCGGCAGGGCCGGGCCTTCGGCATCCACGTGCTGCTGGGCTCGCAGACGCTGGGCGGGGCCTATTCGCTGGCCCGCAGCACCATCGGCCAAATGGCCGTCCGCATCGCCTTGCAGTGCAGCGAGTCCGACGCCCACTTGATCCTCAGCGAGGAGAACACGGCTGCGCGGCTGTTGACCCGCCCCGGCGAAGCCATCTACAACGACGCCAACGGCGTCTACGAGGGGAATCATCCCTTCCAGGTGGTCTGGCTCTCCGATTCCCAGCGCGACGAGTACCTGGGCCGCATCGCCGCGCTGGCCAAAGAGCGGAAGTATGCCGGCCCGCCGGCGATCGTCTTCGAGGGCAACGTGCTCTCCGATCTGAGCGAGAACTTGCAGTTGCGCGAGTTGCTGGCCGCCCCGCGCTGGCCCGAGGCCGCGGGGGCGCCGCGGGCCTGGCTGGGATCCGCCGTGGCCATCGCGGAGCCGACCTCGGCCGCGTTCGTCCGCCAGAGCGGCAGCAACCTGCTCTTGGTCGGGCATCGCGAAGAGGCCGCCCTGGGGGTGATGACGGCCGCCCTGTTGAGCCTGGCGGCGCAACATCCGCCGTGCGCGCCGCGGCCGGGCGGCGCGGCGCAGTTCTACGTGCTCGACGGCACGCGGCCCGACGCCCCCGAGGCCGGCTTCTGGCGGCGTGTGGCGCCGGCGCTGCCGCACGCCATCAAGGTGGGATTGGTCCGCGATGCGGCGGAGTTGCTGGCCGAAATCGCCGCCGAAGTGGCCCGCCGCCAGCAGGAAGCCCTCGACAAGGCCCCGCCGGTCTACCTGCTGATTTACAACCTCGGCCGCTTCCGCGACCTGCGGAAGGAAGACGAATTCAGCTTCGGCGGCGGCGACGACGGGCAGCCTGCCAGCCCGGCCAAGCAGTTCGCCGCGATTCTCCGCGAGGGCCCGGCCCTGGGAATTCACACCCTGATCTGGTGCGACACCTACAGCACGCTCAGTCGCCTGGTGGATCGGCAGGGGCTGCGCGACTTCGAGATGCGGGTGCTCTTCCAGATGAATCCCACCGATTCGAGCAACCTGATGGACACGCCCGACGCCAGCCGGCTGGGCGTTCATCGGGGGATCTACTACGACGACGCCCAGGGCCGCATGGAGAAGTTTCGTCCTTACGGCCTGCCCGCCGACGATTGGCTGTCTTGGGTCTCTGCCCAGTTGCACGGCCGGCCGGGGGAGAGTTGCTGAGGAGAGGACGGCACGCCCTGCCGCCTAGGGGTGGTGGGTCCGTTGTGGGAGAGTGAGCGGGGGCGCCGGGGGCCGGGGGATAACGTCGGCCTTCTCAAAAGACCCCGGCGCCGGGGTTGTGGCCGCCTTTCCACCCTCCCTGGTCGATCGTGCAGTCCGGCAGCGCCTCCTGCAACCTCTCCGCGCCCTTGCCCGTCACATGGCTGTCGGCCAACTTCAACTCGCGAAGTTGGGTCAAGCCGCGAAGGTGTTCCAGGCCGGCATCGCTGACGTTGGTGTGATCTAGCCACAGCCTGTTGAGTTCGACCAGGCCCTTGAGGTGCTCCAATCCCGCGTCTCCGACCTGGGTGCCGTCGAGCAGCAACTCCTGGAGCTGGGGTAAGCCTTGGAGGCACTTCAGCCCACGGCCGGTGACACGGGTCTCACTGAGGTACAAGCTCCTTAGTTGGATTAGGCCCTTAACGTGTTCCAGCCCGGCGTCCGTGACGCTGCCGCCACTGAGGGACAAAAGCTCGAGCTGGGGCAACCCTTCGAGGTACTTGAGCCCCATATCGGTAACGTGGGTGCCGTCAAGCAACAGTAGCCGGAGGTGGGACATCCCTCGGATATGTTTCAACCCGGCGTCCGTGACCCCGGTGTCGTCGAGCAACAGCTCTTCGACCTCGGGCAAGGCTTCGAGCCGTTCCACCACAGCATCCGTAATGTTGGCGCCCACGCCGTCAAACGGGCTCGTCGCGAAGCCTACACCTTCAACATTCGTGAAGAAATCGTCTCCCAGCAGATGCCGCAACCACCGTGGTTGGGGAGGCTCGACACGGGACACGTCGGCCTCCCAATCGTATGATTCCCAGCCCTTGACTTTCTCGATCGCCTCGACCACTTCCCGCTGCATCTTCGCCTTCTTCATCTCCGTCGCCAGCCAACTGCACGGCATGGCCACGTAGATGGCCAGCAGCAGCAACGAGCCGATGCTGAACTGGAAGCGGCGGCGGAACAGCACCGCGGCGATGAACCAGACGAACATCAACAGCAAGGCCGCGGCGACGCTCGCCAGGGCAATCAGCACCGTCCACCCCTTCTTCTCGTTGAAGGCGAACCAGTGGAATCGCTCGGAGAGCCACAGCAGTCCCACCACGGCCGGCAGCACGAGGATCACGCGGCCCGGCGTGAGGTGAAACCAGCGGCGGGGAGATTCCAGGCTGCTCATGGCGGCGCGAAAAAGGGGTCGGGAGTCTTTTCTAAAAGGCCAGACGGTCGTGGACGCTTCCAGGTCACTGTCAAAAAATGCCGGCTCGGCCCGGCGGTTGCTTCGGCCCCCTTCGGGTCCCTTCGATATCCGCCAACGCCTCCTCGGCGGCCTTGCGAACGTCCTCGTTTTCGTCCTTGAGCAGGCCCCTCAGCGCCGCCGCCGCGGCCTTGGCCTCGGGGCCGATCTGCTCTAAGGCCCATGCGGCGGCAACGCGAACGTCCGCGCTCTTGTCCGTAAGCAGCCCGATGAGGGTGGGGACGACCGTCGGCTCCTTCGGACCGATCTGTCCCAGGGCCTCGATCGTCACGAGGCGAACATTTTCATCCTTGTCCTGGAGGGCAGCCGTGAGGGCCGCGAGGGCCTTCGCCTCGGGACCGATCTCCCCCAGGGCCCAGGCGGCGGTACAGCGGACGTGCGCCTCCTTGTCATGGAGCGCCTCCGTGAGGGCCGCCAGGGCTGTTTTCGCCTCGGGACCCACTTGCCCCAAGACCGTGGCCGCGTCAATGCGAACCTCCGCGTCCTTGTCCCGCAGCAACTCCAGGAGGGCCGGAATGGCCGCCTTCGTCTCGGCGCCCATCTGCTGCAAGGCAACGATGGCATCCCCGCGAACCTCGATGTCATCGTCCTTGAGCAATTCCGTCAGCGCCGGAATAGCGGCCTTCGCCCCAGGACCGATCTTCCCCAGGGCGGCAACGGCGCCCCGGCGGAGCGGATCGTCCTTGTTGCGGAGCAGTTCCACCAGCGCCGCGGTGGCCGCCTTCGCCCCGGGACCGATTTCCCCCAGGGCGGAGACGGCATTGCGGCGCACCTCCGCGTCCTTGTCCTTGAGCAACAGCGTCAGCGCCGCCGTGGCGGCCGTCGCCTCGGGGCCGATCTGCCCCAGGGCGGCGGCGGCGTCCCGGCGGACCAGTTCGTCTTTGCTGCCGAGCAATGCCGTGATCCCTGGAACGGCGGCCTTGGCCTCCGGACCGAATGTGCCCAGGATCGCGGCGGCGCGCCGGCACACCTGGGGGTCCTTGTCGTCGAGTAATTTCCTCAGCGGCGCGATTGCCGCCGGGCCGATGGATCGCAGGGCCGCGTCGGCGGCATAGGAAACCGATTCGTTCTTGTCGCGGAGCAATTCCGCCAGGGCCGCCGCGGCCGCTTTCGCTTCGGCGCGCACCCCGTTTAACGCCCACGCGGCGGCAGAGCGAACGCTGGCGTCCTTGTCCTGGAGCAATTTCATCAGGGCCGGGACGGCGGCCGGACCGATCTTCCCCAGGACCGTGATGGCGGCGCCGCGGACCACGGCGTCCCTGTCCTTGTCCTTGTCCCGGAGCACTTCGACCAGCACCGGCACGGCGGCCGGACCCGCTTTCTCCAGGGCAGGGACGATCGCCCGCTGAGCATCCACTCCGGTGTGCTTATCTTGGAGCGCCTCGATCAGCGCCGCCGCGCCGGCCGGCCCCATTTTCTCCAGGGCGCCGACGGCGAAGTGCCAGGCATTCCCTCGCGGGTCCTTGAGCATCTCCCTGAGGGCGGGAATCGCCACCTTCCCCTCGGGGCCCATCGCTGCCAGGGTCTCGACGGTGGCCGATCGCACGTCTTTGTCCTTGTCGTGGAGCAACCCGGCCAGCGCCGCCGCGGCCGCTTTGTCGGCGCCGATCGTTCCCAGCGCCGCGGCGGCGGCCCAGCGAACCTTTGCGTCCTCGTCGCGGAGCGCTTCGGTCAGCGCTGGGACAGCCGCTTTCGCCTTGGACTCCATCTCCACCAGCCCCTCGACGGCGGCGCGACGGACGTTGGCGTCCTTGTCCCGCAGCGATTTCTTCAGGACCGGGAGCGCCGCCGGACCGATTGCCGCCAAGGCGTGGGCGGCATCCCAGCGAACCTCGATCTCCTCGTCGCGGAGCGACTGGGCCAGCGCCGGCATGGCTGCTTCCGCTTCCGGACCGAGTTCCGTCAAGGCGCCAGCGGCGGCAAGGCGAATGGTCATATCTTTGTCCCGGAGCAATGCCGTAAGGACCGGAACGACCGTCTTCGCCTCGGAACCCAGCTCGACCAGGGTCCCGGCGGCGGCCGAGCGAACGTTGGCGTCCCGGTCGCGGAGCAATTCCCTGAGGGCCGGCTTCGCAGCGGAACCGATCTTGACCAGGGCCTGCCTGGCGCCATATTGATCGCCGCTGTCGTCGCGAAAGACTTCCGTGAGGACCGGGACGGCCGCTTTCCCCTCGGAACCGAATTCCGCCAGGGCCAAGGCGGCCGAGTAGCGAACGCCCGCGTCCTCGTGGCGAAGCAGTTTTGTGAGGGCCGGGATGGCCGGCTTGGCCTCCGGACCTATCCCACTCAGGGCCCAAAGGGCCGTATCGCGAACACCTTCGTCCTTGTTGGCGAGCAACTCCGTGATGGCCGGGAGGGCCGTCTTCGCCTCGGCGCCGAATTCCCCCAGCGACTTGGCGGCAAAATGGCGAACCGCCGCGTCCTTGTCCTGGAGGGCCTTGGCGAGTATCGGGATCGCCTTCGAACCCATCTTCCCCAGCGCGAGGGCGGCAAACTGACGAGTCACCGCGTCCTCGTCCTGCACGGCCACGGTGACGGCCGGCAACGCCGCCGGACCGATCTTGCCCAGGGTCTCGACGGCGGCGTAGCGGACTTCGTCGTTCTTCTCTCCAAGCGACTCCACGAGGGCCGCCGTGACCTCTTTCCCCCCGGGGCCGATCCGCGTCAAGATTCCGGCGGCCTCGACGCGAGCCCAGGCGTTCTTGTCGTGAAGGAGCTTCGTAAGGGTCGGCGCCGCGGCCGGACCGATTTTGCCCAAGGCCAAGGCGGCCGCATAGCGATCATTCCGATCCGGGTACTTGAGCAACTCTGCCAGCGCCGGGACGGCAGTTTTCGCCGCGGGCCCCATATATCCCAGGGCCCAGGCGGCGGCCCAGCGGACCCTTGGGTCCCCGGACCGGAGCGATTCCAGGATGGCCGGGATGGCCGCGGGACCGACTTCCGCCAGGGCCCTGGCGGCCGCATCCGGAATGGACATATCGTTGGCCTTAAACAGCCCCGTCAGCGTCGCAATGGCCCCCGGGCCCGTCTTCCCCAGGGCCATGATCGCCGCGTCGCGGACGAACACGTCGTCGTCCTTGATCTGCTCCGTCAGGGCCGCACTGGCCGCCGGGCCCATCTCCCCCAGGGCCGTGATGGCCTCCATTCTTACCTGTTTGTCCCAGTCTTTCGCTCGCGTCGCCCACTGGCTGAGGGTCTTCCCCCGGTAAACGGGCTCCTTGGCCTGGGGCTTGGCCGGAGAGGCCGGCTCGGCGCCGAAGCAGACTGCGACACAACCGACTTGCAGCAGCAGGCAGAACAGTTTCATGTCTTGCCCCCTCTGCTTCCTTACCCCTGCCGTAATCAAGCCTATCAAGGCCGGTCCGAAACGTCAAGAACGGGCGAGGCGGCGCCCGCGTCGGACGTCGGGTGCCACTGCTGGCTTGTCCAGCAGCGCTGAAAACACGGTTGGACAAGCCAACCGTGGCACCCGTAATTTCAGGTCCGGTCGATGGCTAGTCCGTAACAGCGGCCTGGGGAAAGCACAACGTACCACTGGCGCGCGGCCCCAGCTCGGGCGCGAACAATGCGGAGGAAGGCCGCGGATAACTGTAGAGCGGCAGGATGCGGAAGCCGGCCTGGCCGTCCACGGTGCACAAGACGCCCAAGGGGTAAAGAAAGAACAATCGCCGGCGAAGGTAGCACACCTGGTCCTGTCCGTCGCCGTTGAAGTCGCCGACGACCATGCCCGGTCCAATCGCCGCCGTGCTCGGCATGCCGGCTGACAACAAGCGGCTGGCGCCGCCGGGGCGGATCGCCCGCAGCAGCCCTTTGCTATCGGCGTAGACGACCTCGGGCGGGCTGTCGCGGTTCAGTTTTGCCACGGCGACCGTCGAGGGATACAAGGGCTTGACCTCTTCGGCGAACTTCAGTTCCCCCGGCTTCGCGGAGAAGCCCCGCAAGCAGCCGGAAGCATCGAGATAGAGGACGTACGGCCGGCCGTCGCCGTCGAGATCGGCGACCGCCAACGGGCCGGAGGGGGCCGCGGGGCCGGTCTGCTTGAGCTTGCCGGCGGCGTCCAGCACCACCAGCCGGTTGCCCCCATCACGGTCGGCACAGATGATCGCCGCTTTGCCGTCGCCGTCGAAATCGCACACCTTCACGCGCGGCTCGACGTCCAGCCGCGTCGGCCGCTTCAGTGCCGGCCCGCGAAGATGGATGCCCTGGGCCGGCCGCTCGGGCGCCAGCCCGGCGGGACGCATGTCGAGCATCGTGACGCTGCCCTGGGCATCCACCACGGCCAGGCGCGCGTCGTCGGTCGACTTGCCGGCCAGCGCGAGCACCTCATCCCGGCCGTCGCGTCGAAGGTCTCCCGCGGCCAGCGGGCCGCTCAGCAGTGTGGTCTTGGTCAGGGGAACGTTGGTATTTTCCCCCGGATTCCAAGAGTAAAGCCGGCCGTCCGCGCCAAGATAGACGAGCCGGTTGGCCCCGTCGCCGTAGAGATTGGCGATGACCATCTGGGCGTCTCCCGCGCGGACCGCCGTCTGCCGAAGGAGATTGCCCCAACCGTCGGCGACGCAAACGAAGCCCTCGTGGTCCACCAGGGCGCAGCACCACCGGCCCGCCGAAGTGGCCGGCTGGCCGGCCCGCCAGCGACTGATCGTCCGCAGGGCCTCCAGGGCGCCGCCGGTCTTGGGGTCGGGCCACTCGGCAAATTGGCCGCCGCCGATGGCGCCGTATCCGTCGCGGTCCAGCCGCTTATTCACCTTTTCCTGATCCCTGGCGTTGCTCACCAGCGACTCGAAATACGCCCGGGTTTCCTCGAACCACGGCGGCCGCGACTCCGCCGGCTTGCTCTTCAATAGCGACCGGTATCGCTGCCAATGGGCAGCGAACTTGGGCAGCAGGTCGGCCTGCCGTCGCAGCGTGCGATCCAGTCCCACCCTGCCGACCACCATGGCCCATTGCCGGCTCGATTTTGCCCAGGGCGGCATGAGCCGCTCGGCTTCGGCCGCCAACTGCTGCACCCGCGGGTTCACGCGGGGGTTGGCAAAGTCATCGGGACGCTCGGCTTCCAGCAAGTAGAAGAGTTCCTTGACCACCGGCGCCGCCTCTTCACCGAAATAGTAGCGGCAAAGCTCATCGAGGATTTCCTCCATTGGCCGCTGCGGGTCCCACGACTGCTGCATCATGAGAATCTGATTCACGTAGTCGTGGGTTCCCTCGCTGTAGCAGCCCAGTCCATCGCGGATCTGACAGTCGTTATATACCTGCCGAAACTCGTTCTTGCACCGCTTCGGATAGGGATTAGCTCCCATGGTCTGATACCAGGAGCCGAGATCGGTTACCCAGAGCGGGAAGAAGATTCGCTTGTATCGCAGCGGAAACTGCTTCGCCAACCCCACCTGGGTGTGGTCAAACTCCACCGCATAAAGCCACGGCGGGTTCCAACCGTCGGCAAACTTCTTGGCCAACTGGCCGACACCGGGAACAGCGTACAAGCCCAGGATGATCTTGGCCTTGGGATTGTGCTTGGCGAGGGCTGGATAAACGATCGTGTCCACCAGGTCGGCATAGGTGCAGGACCAGGGCGCAACGGCCGGATCATTGCAACCTCCCCCATCCCAGCCGGAGGTCAAGTAGTAGTTCACCTGCTCGATACAGGGCAGGTGGTCGAAGAACCACGTGCGCGACGCCCGCAGTGCCGCCCGCCCCTCGGGAAACTTGGGATTGACGCCGTTGAAGTCCGGGCACATGAAGTTGATCTTTGGGAAGTTGGGGATTCCCGCCGGCCCGAACTCGCCGTCCTTGAAGGCCAGGTTCGTTTGCGTCAGGTGGACGATTTCCAGTCCCAGCGAGCGGGCCAGCGGAACGCGCTCGGTCCACTTGTCCCACAACATGCGGGCCAGCTTCGACTCGCGGGGGTCGCCCTGATGGGCGGGATCGCAACGGAAGGTGACCGCGGACAGTCCCCAGAGAACGTAGTCGGACCAGATGTCGCGCCAGCCGGGTAGCTCCGTGTTGACGTAACCACAGTGGTCGCCGAAGCGGATGCGGCGCATTTCCGAGGCCGGCGCGGTCGCCAGCCGCAGCCCCGCCGGCAGCGCCGCCTCGGCCTGGCGAAACCGCATCCTGCGCAACAGCCAGCCGACGCCATGGAACGTGCCCAGGTCGTCGCAGCCGTTGACCACCACGACGGGATCGCCGCTCTCGCTGCCCGAAAGAAGTTGAAAACCTTCCTTGCCGGGCCGGTCCGCCGTGACCGGCCGCTGGGCCAATGGGCCCAGGGCCCTGCCGAGCGACTGGCAGCGGTCTTGGGTTCCCAGGTAGATGCGGGTCAATCCGGGCCCCGTCTTCTCCATGGTCTGAATCGCGAGTTTCGCGCCGGTCCGCCGCTGAATCTCCTCCTGCAACGTCAAGGCCGCGTTGCCCACAACCTCGCTCGCCTCCGGGCCAACGACGATGACCGCGTCGGCGGCGCCGCCGCGAACGATAGGCAAGGTCTTCGCGTCCTCCGCGCCGGCGCCTTGCAGCGCCGCTGCCAATAGCGTCGCGACAAGCGCCGCAGAGACCACACGCTGCGGTTTTCGCTCCCTCCGGGTGGTCATCTTACAGGCCCTAACCTTGCCCACAATCGAGCCTACCAAAGCCGGCCCAATACGTCAAGAATCGTCTCGCCGGAGTTCATCCACAGACCGCCGCCGCCGTCCGCCGCTGGTAATCCTCGATCGCCCGCGCAGCCTCCGGGCGAATCACCACCGACGGGCGCACCGCCCGCAAACGGGCCATCGCCTCCGCAGCCGAAGAGGCCAGGCCGCTCTCCAGCAGGTACGCCCCCACCACGGCCGCACTCCGCGAATAGCCGATCTTGCAGTGAACGTAGACGATCCCGCCGGCGGCGTTTTCCGAGAGGAAGGCCACGCACTGCCGGAGTTGCTCGGGCGTCGGCGCGGTGAGGTCGAGGATGGGGACGTTCAAGTAACGCGTCGCCAGCAGCGGCCGGGCCTCAGAGAACTCGGCTGTCAGGTCCAGGACCGCCGTCACCCCCTGGCGCACGGCCTCGGCCGCCTCGCGGTCGGAAAGCCGGCGGCCGATCCACACCTGCGGCGTCACCGCGTCCCAGGCCCGGCACTGCCGCTGATAATACCGCAGCGACAATGTCTGGCCCAGCAGCAAGGGCGCCATCACGAACCGGGTGCTGGGCGTCAGCCGACCGTCGATCTTGCGATAGATGCCGGGCCCGAGGCCGAAGTAGCCCGCGGCAGCCAGCACCGCGGCCACGGCCGGCCAGAGGAGGATGCTGCCCCAGGGCCAGAGCGCGGCGGCCGCCGCGCCGCAGGCGATCGCCGCCAGGAAGTAATACGAGCCGACCCGCCGATTCGGCGTCACCGCCCAGCGATGCGGCGTGGCCGGAATGGCGTAAAAGCACACGGCGGCCAGCAGGAAGCCCCCCGCCACGTCCACCACGTGATGCTGATAGGTCAGCACGGTGGAGAAGCCCACCAGGCTGAACCACACGTGCGAGGCGAGGTTCCACAGCCTGCGGGTGTGGCGGGCGTAGGCCTCGGCCAGGAGCGTCCGCAGGGCGATGTGCAGCGAGGGGCACAAATTGTAGGGCAGATCGGCGGCGAAGAACCAGCCGAACGCCGCGCCCACCCAGCCGTGCAAGGGCGGATGCGTAAAGCCCAGCTTGAGCGGCATCGCCAGGAAGCACACCCCCGCCGCCAGAATCGCCAGGACGACGCGGCGGCAGAAGGTGGCCAGCTCCCGCCGGTCGTGCGACAGGAACGGCGCCGCGACGAAGAACAGGTCGATCGACATGTAGGGGATGACCATCAGCGGCACGAAGGGGATCAGCAGTTCCCACTGGTAATACCACGTGCCCACGTCGCTGCGCCGGGAGCTGAGCCAGTTGGTCCCGCCGTAGACCGCCAGGAAGAGCAGTGACAGCCCCACGGAAGCGGCGGCGGCCTGGAGGATCAGTCCTTTGCGCGGTGTGCCAGCGACACCGTGAAGATTCCCCACGGATCGGTCTCCTCTGCCAGTTTTTCAAAGCCCGCCGCGCGGACCAGGTCGTCCATTTCCTCCTGGCTGCGGCGGCGCATGATCCAGGGGCGGCCCTCGCGGTTGCCCAGCACGCGGGCGATCATCTCGACCTGCGGGTGCCAGGGCTGGCCGGTATAGACGAGATATCCGCCCGGCTGCACGGCGCGGGCCAGGCCGCGAAGCGAGCGCCGCACCGGCTCGTTCTCGGGGAACAGCTCATAGAGCCCGGAGACCACGGCGACGTTGGGCGAGGGCTGGACCGCGGCCAGCGCGTTTTCATCGAAGGCATCGCCGCGTTGGAAGGTCACGTTGTCGAGCCCCGCGGCGGCGGCCAACTGGCGGCCAGCCTCCAGGTTGGCCTCGACGTTGTCGCGCAGAAGGGCCGAGAGGTCGTCGCCGGCCAGATCGCGGAGCGTTTCCAGGATGTAGCGGCCCGGCCCGGCGGCGATGTCGAGCACGCGCACGGGGTGGCCGGCGGCGCGGACGCGGCCGATCGCCTCCCGCAGCAGTTTCTCCAGGTTCGTTCTCCGCTGGCGGATGCCGCGCCAGCCGATGCTGTTGAGATAGGCGCGATCGATCCACTTGCCCAGGACCAGCGCGCCCTGCGGCTGGTTTTCATAGACGTAATCGAGGGTCCGGCCCGAGTCAAAGCCCGTCTGCCAGCCCAGCCGCACGCCGCGGCTGAGCCGGCCCACGGTCTGGGCGCCCAGCCGTTGCAGCCGGAAGCCCAGCCCGCGCGGCGAGCACCAGGGCAGCGGCTCGCTGAGGCGGTCGTACTCGTTGCGGGTGAAACCGTAGCGATCGGCGTCCAGAAGCGGCGGCGGGACCGCCTCCCGCGCAAAGGCCTCGACGATGAACTGCCGGGCCTCGTCGATCACCTGCCGGCGGTCCCGCTCGTGCAGCAGGTCGTGGTACATGCCTGGGAAGACCTTCATCCGCTTGATGGGCGTGCCCAGGCGGTCAAAGAGCTTTCGCTGCGGGCCGAGCTTGACGACCCAATCCGCCCCCGCCGCCAAGAGCAGCGTGGGCACGCGGATCGCGGCGGCGTCGTCGATCAGCCGGGCGGCCGTGTCGTGCAGGTCCACCAGCACGTTGGCGGCGATCTCGCGGGCGATCAAGGAATCCTCGTCGTAGCGCCGGGCTTGCTCGGGGTCGTGGGTGAGCATCGTCGCCTTGACGTAGCTCTTGATAAACGTCTTGCGGCCCGGCCGCATCCGCAGCAAGAGCCGCAACCCGGGGATCGCCGCCGGCACGTAGAGCTTGATCGCCAGGGCGGGCGCCGCCAGGACCATGGCGCGGATCCGCGGGGCATAGTCGTGGACCCAGGCGGCCACCGTGACCGCGCCGACGCTCTGCGCCAGCACCACCATGTTCTCCGGCCGCTTGCCGAAAGTTTCCGCCAAATGGCGGACGAAACAGTCCACGTCCTTGACCAGGGTGGCGAAATGGGGGGCGTAGCCGCGCTCGCCGGGGGTGCGGCCATGTCCGCGGGCATCCCAGGCGAAGACCGCCACGTCCGCCAGATCGAGCGCCTCGACGATGTCCTGCACCCGCCCGGAATGCTCGTGGCCGCGGTGGAAGATCACCAGCGACTTCTCCGTCGGCGTCGCCGGCAGCCAGGCCCGGTAGAACAACTCGACGCCGTCGGGCAGCGTCATCGTATGCTCGGAGGCCGTGAAACGGCCGCCCGGGGTGGCAGGCACGACTTGCGATGGACTCATGACTGTGTCCCTTCCATTGTTTCGGTTTCGGGGGTCGTTTCCGGTGGGGCTCGCTCCGCTCGACCCACCCACCCCTGTAAAGGTCTTACCTATGTTCGCATGGCGAGGATTCTGGCGGTAGATACATGATGAATTCGTTTGCCGCTGGTCTTCTTGGGCTGTTTGGTTTTCGGCCCA
>JBKQVT010000024.1:0-14994 GCA_052139835.1 Thermoguttaceae bacterium | reverse complement strand
ATCCCGATCCATTGCCCGTCCTCCGGCTGCCCTGGCCGACAAAACTACACAAGATATGTATGAAACCCCTGGCGGGCAAGAAGGTTTTCTTGTTTACCGAAAGATTCACAGCCTCTTAGGTCTTAGGTTTTGGGTCTTAGGACTTAGAATTTAAGTCCTGGATCTGGGACCTTGTAATGGCTGCGACACGTTGGCCAAGACCCAAGACCTAAGGCCCAAGACCCAAGACCACCCCTTCGGGCCCCTTCCCCGCCGCCGGCCTCCAGGGTATCGTTATGTATTGAGCGAGGTCAGGGAGTGGACCGGATGGCCGCCGGCCGCAGTCGCTTTCGAGGTCGCCTTATCGGCCTTGGCAGTCTGCGGCGGGAGGAAAGTCCGGGCTCCGCAGGACGTGGTGATGGGTAACGCCCACCGGCCGCGAGGCCAGGGAAAGTGCAACAGAAAGCAAACCGCCACGCGGGCATACCGCCCGCGGGGTAAGGGTGAAACGGTGAGGTAAGAGCTCACCAGCAGGTTGGGCAACCAGCCTGGCTAGGCAAACCCCACCAGGAGCAAGGTCAAACAGGGGGCACGCGCCCGCGGCCGCACTTCGTTGCGGCCGGCAGGAGCGGCGGGTTGGTCCGGCCCGCAACGACCCCCGGGTAGATCGCTGGAGGGGCCGAGCAATCGGCCTCCTAGAGAAATGGCCATCGCCTCGGTGGTCGGCTTCGGCCGGCCCGGCGGGGTACAGAACCCGGCTTACAGGTCCACTCCCGACCCGCTCGCCATCGTCGTCGCCTCCTGCTCCGCCGCGCCGGCGCTCTCCGTCGGGACCATGCCCGTGTCGATAAACTGCAGCAGCTTCGAGATGCAGAGCTTGTTCATGCTGGTGCGGTGCTCGTGGGCCTCGACCCGCAGGGCGTCGTGAAGCGAGCGGGGGATGCGGACAGTGACCACCCGCGTCGGCTCGGTTTTCGGTTCCGACTCGGCGTCCTCGCGCGGCTGGTCCGTCGGGTCCTTCGGCAGCGGTCTTCGCTCCCGAAGCTTGCGGAGCATCTGCTGGACTTCCCGGTAGGTGTCCGTCTCCTCGAAGGCGGCCAGCGCTTCGAGGGTCGGATAATGACGGCGGATCGCGCCGTGCAGGCCGAGGATTTCGCGGTAAAACGTCACCCAGTCGGGTTTCTTGGCAAACAATGCCTCGGCCACGTCCCGGATCGTCTCGTCCTTGTCGATTTTGGTCACTGCGGTCTCCTTTACTCGCCAGATCGGTCGTTGATTTTTGCTCGCCTTTTCGCGGCTCCACAGAAGTCTTTCGGCGCGGGCAACCCAGGGACGCGGCTACCCCAAAACGTCGCGTGGCCCAAGCGATGGGTCATGGAAAATCGCGGGGAATTTTAAGTGTGGTCAAACTGACGACAGACCCCCGGATTTTGACTGGAAGAACGCTTGAATGTCCATTTTCCGCCGGCGTGATCTCTGGCGGCGCGGCGATTTGGGCCCGCCCATGCCTGCAATGCAAGCGTTGACGCAAGTGATTGCACCCCAAGGCGTTCGCTCTTGAAACCCGATCGAGTATTGAAATCCTAAGTGTCCAGTCAAGGGGTACCCGAAAAAATTGTTCTTCGAGGCCAGATCGAGCAGTGATTTCATAAAAGTACGCCAAAACCGGGGACCCGGCACGCCAGCGCGCCGTTCGCGCGGCCTTTCCCCCGACGATGGGGCGGCGAATTGACGATTTCGGCCGGTTGGACTAGAATAAAGTCCTTAGGTCATAAGCAGTTGGCTGCCGCCGCGACGCCGGTGCGTGCTTCTCTTCCCTTGGGGCGTTTTTCCGCGGCGGCGGCTCTGGCGCAAGCGGGATCGATTTCAGACATGGCCTCCACGAGTCCAGCGGCCCAAACCCCGTCGCCGCCCGCCGAAGCGGGCAAATCCGACCCGCCCGCCCCAGCGGCCGAGGGCAGCAGCGCCGGCAGCCCCTCCGCAGCCAATGACCAGATGACGATCATCTCCAGCCGGCCGCCGATGGCGGTGCAGCCGGTCTCCGACGGCGTGTCCGATTCGGCCGCCCGCATCCTCCAAGGGAGGATCCTGCCCGGCGACCACCTGGGGCACTTCGACCTGGTGCAATATGTGGGGGGCGGGGGGATGGGCCGCGTGTTCCGCGCCCTCGATACCCGTTTGGCGCGGACGGTGGCCCTGAAGGTCCTCGCCCCAGACCAGGCGGCCGACCGCGATACGCTGCTGCGCTTCCAACACGAGGCCCAGTCGGCGGCCCGGCTCGATCACGACAACATCGCCCGCGTCTACTACGTGGGCGAGGACCGCGGCCTGCACTACATCGTCTTCGAGTTCATCGCGGGAGTAAACATTCGCGAGTTGGTGGAAGCCAAGGGGCCCCTGCCCTTGGCCGAAGCGATCAGCTACACGCTGCAAGCCGCCGAGGCGTTGGCCCACGCGGCGCAGCGCAACGTCGTCCACCGCGACATCAAGCCCTCGAACCTGTTGATCACCCCGGAAGGGCAGGTGAAACTCATCGACATGGGCCTGGCGCGACTGCGGGAGATCAACAGCGCGGCGGCGGACCTGACCGCCAGCGGGATCACGCTGGGGACGTTCGATTACATCTCGCCGGAGCAGGCCCGCGACCCCCGAAACGCCGACGTCCGCAGCGACCTGTACTCGCTGGGATGCACGTTTTTTTACATGTTGACGGGTCGGCCGCCCTTCCCAGGGGGGACCGTGCTGCAGAAGCTGTTGCAGCATCAGGGCGACCAGCCTCCCGACGTGCGGCAATTCCGGCCGGAGTTGCCCGAAGGGGTCGCCCGCGTGTTGCGTCGCACCTTGGCCAAGGAGCCCCGCCACCGTTATGCCGATCCGGCGGAGATGGTCACCGACTTGCTGGTCCTGGCCCACGAGGCGGGGATTCATCCGGGGATGGCCGGCGGGAAGAGTTGGATGGCGGAGGAGACGCCGGCGGCCGCGCTGGTCCGGCGGCACTTGCCCTGGGCGGCGCCCCTGGCGGCCTTTGTTTTGATGGTGCTCCTGCTGAACCGCGTTTGGGCGCCGGTGGCCAGCCAGGAGGTATTGCCGCCGCCCCTTGGGCAAGGCGATCGGCCCGCCGCCATGTCGCCCGAGAAGGGAGGCCCCGCTGCCCGCAGCCGAAAGGGCGAGGCGCCGCCGGTCCGAGCCGAGGAGCCCGGAAAGCAACCTGCGGGCGCGAACTCGCCGGCGGCCTTGGTGGTGGACGGCGCCGAGACGCCCGTGCCGCCCGAGGGTCGCCCCGCGGCGGGGCCGTTGGATCAGCCCGGCTTCCCCGCGGGCGAGCCGGCGGACGACCCCGGCCAAGTCAATACCTGGGGACATCTGACGCCGGGAGTTGTGCAACTTCCCCTCGGCGACAGCAGCGGCCTGAGCGGTCCCGGAACTTCCTTGCCCCGCCTCAGCGACGCCGACGGCGGACCGTTGGGCGTGGGCAGCGGCCCGGGCATGGGGCGCGCAGGCGGGGGTACGCTGGCCGACACCTCCTCGAACCATTCCGGAACGCTGATCGTGGGCCGCCAAGCCGGCCGCAACGGGTTCTCCTCGTTGGCCGCGGCCTGTGGCGCGGCGGGCAACGGCACCGTGATCGAGTTGCGATTCGACGGCCGGCACGAGGAACAGCCCCTCCGCCTGGCCAACCTCCGCGTGACCATCCGCGGCGGCGAAGGTTATCGGCCGGTGATCGTCTTCCGGCCCACTGAGCCCGATCCCGTGAAGTGTCCCCGCAGCATGGTGACGGCGGCGGCCGGACGGCTGACGCTGATCGGGGTGGCGATCGAGTTTCAGGTTCCGCGGGAGGTGCCGGCCGACCAATGGTCGCTGCTGGAGACGCGGGGCGACGCGGTGGTGCGGCTGGAGAAATGCGCGCTGGTGATCGACAATGCCTCCGAGCAATTGGGCACCTATCAGCAGGACGTGGCTTTCGTTCGCACGCGGGCCGCGCCGGGGGCCGACACGGTGCTGGACGACGGCACGGCCGCACCGATCCCGCCGGCGACGATCAAATTGGTCGATTGCACCGCCGTCGGGGAGGCCGTCTTCCTCCGCGCCGAAGACCTCCAGCCGGTCCACCTCTCCTGGAACAACGGCCTGCTGGCCACCACCGAGCGGCTGCTTTCGGCCGGCGGCGGCGCGCGGACGCCGCAAGCCGGCCAGAAGATCCAGGTCGACCTGAGCCACGTCACCGCGCTGGTGCGGGGCGGCTTGTGCCGCATCGCCAGCAACCCCATCGGACCCCATCCCCTGCCCCTGCAATGCTCGTGCACCGATTCCATCCTGCTGGGTCGGGCCGGCGGTCCGCTGCTGGAGCAGATCGGCCAAGGGGAGGTCGACAACTTCCGCCAGCAGATCGCCTGGACGGGCGACCGCAATTGCTACGACGGCTTCGACGTCTTTTGGTCGATCGACCACAACGACGGCGAAGCGCCGCCGGAGCAGATGGATTTTGCGGCCTGGAAGAGCCGCTGGGGGGAGCAGGAGAATTTGCCTCGGTCGGGGGCGGTCCACTGGCGGAAGTTGCCCGCGGCCGACCAGCCCCTGCACGGCTGCACGCCGGCCGACTTCGCCCTGGACGGGGCCGCCAGCGACGGCCGCGACATCGGCTTCCAGGCGGATCGCCTGCCGCTACCGCCCGCCAAGCCCGCCGCGGCAAAAGAGCAGGAGCCGAACCCCTCGCGCCCCCGCCGGAGTGAACCTCCCGCTGAACCGCCCCCTGCCCCTCCGCGCGAGCCGAGTTGACGGCGGTCGATTTGCCTTCTATGCTGGCGTATCGCGAGTTGCTTTGCCGGGCGATTAGCTCAATTGGTTAGAGCGCCTGCCTTACACGCAGGAGGTTCCCAGATCGTGCCTGGGATCGCCCATTCCGTAACAAAAGATAGGGCGGGCAGCGGAACAGGGCGCATTGCGGTGGGCCATGCCCACCCTACAAGACAGCCTCCGAGGTCCCCCGATGAGGCGGCTGGGCCTCGAAGAATCGCAGTTTCACGTCGCCGACGATGCCCACGCGCTGCTTCGCAAAATGCACCTCGTCGAGGATCTGGTCCGCCTTGCCCTGCGCATTGGCCCCGAAAATGTCGATGACGATCTTGCCGCTGCCCGCTTCGGCGATGCCGAAGCCGATCCCCATGAACCGCTCTCGCAGTTCGTCCGTCAATTGACAGGCCGCTCTCCATTCCTTGGGGAAAGGGAACCTTACGGCCTCGATGACCTGCTTGACCTGGCTGTCGATAACATCGCGGGCCTCTCGGTTGAGCGCGTCGGCCTCGGTCTGGAGTTCGATAAGTTCCGCGGAATCCGGCATGCCGGGCAGCCGCTGTTGAAGCCATCGGACCAACTCATAACGCGACGACTCGACCGCGCACATGCGCGGAAGCCAGCCATGTACAGCCACCCCCCGGTACTCTGGCGAGGTAATCGAGAAGGAAATGGGCTCCTCGGCAACGAGCCGGGACAGAAGCCGGCGGTGGCGGGTTGCAGCCTTCAATTGCTCGGCGAACTCGGGGGCGTTCAAGCGCCGGATCAATTCCGCTTGGTTCGTCCTCCTGCCCTCGGGCACCACCACGGAAATGAAGACGGCGCCCGGCGTCACTGCCACCCGGGGCCGGCTGCAATACGCCATCACGCTGGCGATGAGAAGAACAACCGCGGCGGCTGTCGTCGCGCCGAGCAGCACGACGCGCGGGTTCAGAAGCGATCGCCGCATGGCGTTGGCACTCCTTCCCATGGAGCAAGGGGCAAGAACCGCGGGAAGGATCGTCCGGGAAATCGTCCGCCGCGTTCCTTGCTTGCGGTCCGCATTTTACTTCATTGCGGAATCTGCCACAACATCCGCGGGAAGCGCCGCCGGCGGCGATATTTTCTCGCCACGGCCCGCATTTTTGACAGGGAGCGGGACTAGTCGCGCCGACCGGCGGCGAAGCTTGAATTCGTCGGGAAATCATGCGATAATTGCGACGTATAGTAAGAGAGGAGGCTTCGTATGAGTCCTGGGCCGCGTGGGAAGAAACTCTGTTGGCTGGGCTTCTGGTTGCTCTTGGCGGGCGGGGTGGCCGGCTGTCAAAAGGGAGCGCGCCCGCGCGTTTCGCCGGAGACGCCCGCCGTGCCGGTCGCCCATCCCGTGGAGCGGGAGGTCACCGATTTCGTAGATTTCACCGGCCGGACCGCCGCGGTCGAATCGGTGAATATCGTTCCCCGCGTCACCGGTTACCTCGAGCAGATATCGTTCAAGGAAGGATCGGAAGTCAAGAAGGGCGACCTCCTCTTCGTGGTCGACCCGCGGCCCTACGATGCCCAGTTCGACCAGGCCAAGGCGCAGGTCACTCTCGACCAGGCCTCGCTGGACCTGGCCAAATCGACGTTGCTCCGGTACGAGGCCCTCGACAAGTCGACGCCCGGCGCCGTGAGCAAGCAGGCGCTGGACCAATATCGAGCGTCGGTCGTCGAGGCCGAGGCCCGTATCGAAACGCAGCGCAAGAGCCTGGAAGTCTACCGACTCAACAAGGAATTCACCCACATCGTCTCGCCGATCAACGGGCAGATCAGCCGCTACTATCTGACCTTGGGCAATCTGGTGAACCAGGACCAGACGCTCCTGGCCACGATCGTGTCGCTGGATCCGATCTACGTTTACTTCGACATGGACGCGCGCACGCTGGTGCAAACCCGCAAGGCGCTGGCCGAGGGAAAGATCGTGCGGCGCACCAACGGCGACCTCCCGGTCCTCATGGGGCTGGAGACGGAAGAGGGTTATCCGCACAAGGGTTTTGTCAACTACGTCAGTCCCCAGGTCAACTCCACCACGGGGAGCATCACCTTGCGGGGCAAGTTCGACAACCCCGTGCCGCCGTCGCCCCCCGGCGACAAGTCGGGGCGGCCGCTGCCCCGGCTGCTGTCTCCGGGAATGTTCGTCCGCGTCCGCATGCCGATCGGCCAGCCGCACCTGGCGACGCTGGTCATCGACCGGGCCATCCAGTCCGACCAGGGCCTGATGTACGTGTACGTGGTCGACGCCCAGCACCGCGCCCAATACCGCCGCGTCACGACCGGGCCGCTCGAAGAAGACGGCCTCCGCGTCGTCAGCGGGGTGAAGCCCGGCGAGTGGGTCGTCGTCAGCGCCATCCAGCAAATCGGCAGGCGCATGGAAATCAAGCCGGAGGAAGGGCCGATGCCGTCGCTCCGCGCGCAGGTCGAAGGGGCAGGCAAACCGTAGCCCCCCCGGCCGGCGAAGTGACTCACCTTGACAGGAATTTACGCCGTGCCGCGGCGGTCTCAGCCGTGCGAGCCGCGCCTGCGGCGGAGCAACACGGCTGAGAGAGCCGTGGCACGCCCCAAGTTCCTCGGACCCCCCAGATGATCTCGCGCTTTTTCATCGACCGGCCGATCTTCGCCACCGTGTTGTCGGTCCTCATCACGCTGTTGGGCGGGATCGCGCTGTTCTATCTGCCGGTGGCCCAATATCCCCGCATCACGCCGCCGGGCGTGACCATCTCCATCAGCTATCCCGGCGCCAGCGCGCAGGTGGTGGCGGACACCGTGGCCGCGCCCATCGAGCAACAGGTCAACGGCGTGGAGGGCATGCTCTACATGTCGTCGCAGTCGGGCAACGACGGCACCTTCGCGCTGACGGTCACTTTCGACGTCGGCACCGACATGAACGCGGCCGTGGTCAAGGTGCAGAACCGCGTGGCCCTGGCCATGCCGCTGCTGCCCACCCAGGTGCAGAACCAGGGGATCACCATCCGCAAGCGGACCCCCGACATCCTCATGGTCGTCAACCTCTTCTCTCCCGACGGCCGCTACAACGACATCTACCTCAGCAACTACGCCACGATCTACGTCCGCGACGAGTTGCTGCGCGTGCCGGGGATCTCGGACGTCACCTACATGGGCGAGCGGGACTACAGCATCCGCCTCTGGCTCGATCCGCAAAAGATGGCCGCCTGCAGCGTCACCGCCACGGACGTCGCCAACGCGGTGCGGAACCAGAACCTGGACGCGCCGGCCGGCCGCGTCGGGCAACCCCCGTCCCTGCGCCAGCAGGCCTTCGACTTGCCGCTGGACACGCTGGGGCGGCTGACCACTCCGGAGCAATTCGGCGACATCATCGTCAAGGCCGCCCTGGCCGCGCCGCCGGTGCCCACGACCGTGGCGGCGGTGGCGGCGCCGAGCGCCTCGGTCATGCCGAATCCCGCATCTCCCGGCAGCGGCACAACGACGTCGACCGGCGATAGCGGCGCCGCGGCCGGCGACACGACGGCGACAACCGATACCGGCGATGCAACGACCAGCGGCAGCACGACCACCAGCGGCAGCACGACCACCAGCGACGCTACGACCACCAACGGCAGCGCCACCATCAGCGGCACCGCGACGACCAGCGGCGCACCGACGACCAGCGGCAGCATGACCGCCAGCATCGCCGCCACGATCGGCGGCGGCGGGACCACCGGCGGCGGCGCCACGGCGGGCGGCGGCGGGGGCACCGGCGGCGGCGGGACCACCGGCGGCGGGGCCACCGCAGGCGTGGCGGGGGCCCGCCCGACGGGTCCGGGAAGCCCCGACGCGGCGGTCGTCCGCATCCACGACGTCGCCCGCGTCGAACTGGGCGCCCAGAATTACAACCAATCCTGCCTCTTCGACGGCCGGCCGTCCGTGGGTTTGGCCCTCTATCAACTCCCCGGCACCAACGCCCTGGACGTGGCCGACGCGGTGCGGAAAAAAATGGAGGAGCTGAGGTCCCGCTTCCCCGACGGCGTGGCCTACGACGTCGGCTACGACACCGTGCCCTTTGTCCGCGAGTCGATCAGCGACGTGGTCCTTACCATGTTCGAGGCGGTGGCCCTGGTCGGGCTGGTGGTGCTCATCTTCCTCCAGGACTGGAAGGCCATGGTCCTGCCCATGATCGACGTGCCGGTGTCGATCATCGGCACGTTCGCCGTGATGGCGGTGGTGGGCTTCAGCTTGAACAACATCTCGCTCTTCGGCCTGGTGGTCACCATCGGCATCGTGGTGGACGACGCCATCGTGGTGCTGGAGAACATCGAGCGGATGCTGGCCCGCGGCTACGACATCCGCACGGCCACCATCAAGGCCATGGAGGAGGTCACGGGGCCGATCATCGCGGTGGCGATCGTGCTCTGCGCGGTGTTCGTGCCCTGCGCGCTGATCGGCGGCATTACGGGCGGCTTTTTCCGGCAGTTTGCCTTGACGATCTCCGTTTCCACGCTGATTTCGGCGATCAACGCCGTCACCATGACGCCCTCCCGCGCGGTGCTGCTTTTCAAGACCGAGGCGGCGGGTGCGGGGCACCAAATGCGCCGGGAGGCCTTGCCGTGGTGGATCTTCGGCGTCGTCGGCGGGGTCATGGCGGTGTGGTGGGGAGCGGAGTGGCTCGCGTTTGCGGCGGCGCACGTGCCGGGCTGGTTGCGGCCGATGGCGCTGGAGATGGCCCGGCTCGTGGGACCGCCGGCCCAGGGTCTGGCGGCTTTTCTGCGCCCGCAAGCGGCGGCGATGTTCGCCGTCGGCGCCGTGGCGGGCGGCGCGGTCGGCTGGGCGGTGATCCGGCCGGTGAACGCCGCGCTGGGCTGGGCGTTCCGCAGCTTCAATCGCGGTTTCGACTGGATTTCGGGAATCTACGGGCGGGCGGTGGGCCGATTGCTCCGCGTCAGCGTGGTGGTGCTGGCGGTCTACGGCGTGCTGCTGGCCCTGACCTGCTGGGTCTTCCAAACCGCCCCCAGGGGGTTCATTCCCGAGCAGGATCAGGGCCGGCTGATCGCCATCGTTCAACTGCCGGACTCGGCATCGCTGGAGCGGACGCGGGAAGTGGCCAGCCGGGTGGCGGGAATCCTGCGGAAGACGCCGGGGATTTCCCATTCGGTTTGCTTCGTGGGGATGTCGTTTCTGCTGCACGCCAACAGTTCCAATTTCGCCTCGATGTTCATCGTTTTGAAGCCCTTCGACCAGCGGCAGAAGCCGGAACTCGGCGCTACGGCGATCATGGCCCGCCTGCGCAAGCAGTGGGCCCGCGAGATCAAGGACGCCGTGGTCGTGGTGTTCGGGGCGTCGGCGATTCCGGGCCTGGGCACCGCCGGGGGCTTCACATTCATCGTCGAGGATCGGGGGGAACACGGCCTGGCGGACCTGCAACAACAGACCAAAGACCTGATCACGAAACTCAGGAAACTGCCGGGGCTCATCGGCGTCACCAGCCAGTTCCGCGCCAATACTCCCCAGTTGTTTCTTGACGTCGACCGCACCAAGGCCGAGTCCCTCGGCGTGTCGGTGGACGACGCCAATCAGACGCTCGACATTTTCATGGGTTCGCTGTACGTCAACAGCTTCAACGAGTTCGGCCGCCATTGGCAGGTGACCCTGCAGGCGGACGGCGATTACCGCAATCGCATCGAGGACTTGAACCTCTTCCAAGTCCGCAACTCGCTGGGACAGATGGTGCAGATGGGCACGTTGATCCACCCGGTGGCCATCGGCGGGCCCATCGCCGTCCCCCGCTATAATCTTTACACTTCCGCGGCGGTCCAAGGCAACATTGCCACCGGATTCAGCACCGGCGACGCCATCAACGCCATCGACACAATCGCCGACGAGACCCTGCCCCTGTCGATGAAGATCGACTGGACCGAATTGATGTTCATGCAGAAGCGGGCGGGCAACACGGCGTTCTACGTCTTCCTGCTCTCGGTGCTCTGCGTGTTCCTGGCGCTGTCGGCCCTCTACGAGAGCTGGTGGCTGCCGGCGGCGGTCATCCTGGTGGTGCCGCTGTGCCTGCTCTGTTCGGTCACCGGCGTCCGCGTGATGGGCCGCGACGTCAACATTTTCGTGCAGATCGGCCTGGTCGTGCTCATCGCGCTGGCCTGCAAGAATGCCATCCTCGTCGTCGAATACGCCAAGCAGTTGCACCGCGAGGGCCAGACGCGCGCGGCGGCGACCCAAGAGGCCTCCCGCTTGCGGCTGCGGCCGATCCTCATGACCTCGCTGGCCTTCATCTTCGGGGTGATTCCGCTGATGGTCGCCTCCGGGGCCGGGGCGGAGATGCGCCGCTCGCTGGGCATCGCCGTCTTCAACGGCATGCTCGGCGTGACGCTCTTCGGCATCTTCCTGACGCCGGTGTTTTTCTACGTGATTACCGGGGTGAGCGAGTCGCGGCTCTTCGCCTCGGCGGCCGTCCGCTGGTTCGTCTCTTGCGCGCTGGGGGGGCTCACCGGGCTGGCCGTCGGCTTCTGCCTCGGACAACTGGGCGTCGTCCTGCCCCTCCCGGCGGCCGTCATCGGCGCCGTCGCCGGCGTGCTCGTCGTGGCGTCGCTGCTGGAAATCCAACGGAGAATGGGGTCCCGCTCATGATACGCTTTTTCATCGATCGTCCGATTTTCTCCACCGTGATTTCCGTGGTCTTCGTGCTGGCCGGCGGCGTGGCGGTGTTCACGCTGCCGGTGGCGCAATACCCCGAGGTCACGCCGCCCACGGTGCTGGTGAGCGCCCTCTATCCCGGCGCCAACGCCCGCACCGTCGAGGAGACCGTGGCGGCGCCCATCGAAGAGCAGGTCAGCGGTGTGGAGGGCATGGCCTACATGTCGTCGCGCTCGACCAACGACGGCTCCTACAACCTGACCGTGACCTTCCAGCTCGGCACGGACTCGGACATGGCCCAGGTGCTGGTGCAGAACCGCGTCGCCCTGGCCCTGCCGGTGATCCCGCTGCTGGTGCAGAACGAAGGCATCAACGTGAAGAAGATGTCGCCCAACACGCTGATGATCGTCAACCTGATCTCGCCGACGGGCCGCTACGACGAACTCTACCTGAGCAACTACGCGACGCAAAACATCACCGACGAGTTGGGACGGCTGCCCGGCGTGGCCGGCATCACCTACCTGGGCCAGCGCAACTACAGCATGCGCGTCTGGTTGGACGCCGACAAGATGGCGGCGCTGAACCTCAGCGGCATGGACGTGGTCGCGGCCATTGCGCAGCAGAACGTCCAGGTCGCCGCCGGGCAAATCGGCCAGCCCCCCGTCCCCAAGGGCCAGCAATATCAACTGACCATCGACACCCGCGGCCGGCTGGTCGACCCGGAAGAGTTCGCCGACATCATCCTCAAGGCCGGTCCCAGCGGCGCGGCGGGCGCGGTGTCCGCGGCAAGTTCGTCCCCCGGGGGCGCGCCAGCCGCCACGAGTCAGACCGGTGCGGGTGTGTCGGGCATCGGCGTCGTCCGCCTCCGCGACGTAGGCCGCGTCGAACTGGGCTCCCAGCAATATGACCAGTCCTGCACGCTGGACGGCCAGCCCTCGGTGGCGCTTTCCATCTACCAGCTCCCCGGTTCCAACGCCCTGGACACGGCGGCCGGCGTGTACGCCAAGATGAAGGAACTGAGCAGCCGCTTCCCCGACGGACTGGATTACAAGATCGTCTACGACACCACGCCCTTCATCAGCGAATCGGTCAACGAGGTCTTCTACACGCTCCGCGACGCGGTGATCCTGGTGGCCATCGTCGTGCTGGTGTTTCTCCAGGATTGGAAGGCCATGATTCTGCCCATGATCGACGTGCCCGTCTCCCTGATCGGCACCTTCGCCGTCATGGCGTTGATGGGATTCACGCTCAACAACCTGACGCTCTTCGGCCTGGTGCTGGCCATCGGCATCGTGGTGGACGACGCCATCGTGGTGCTGGAGAACATCGAGCGGCTGATCGCCACCGGTTTGGACGCCCGCAGCGCCACCATCAAGGCCATGGAGGAGATCACCGGTCCGGTGCTGGCCATCACGCTGGTGCTCAGCTCGGTATTCATTCCCTGCTGTTTCCTGGGCGGGGTCAGCGGCCAGTTCTTCCGCCAGTTCGCCGTGACGATCTCCGTCTCGACGATCATTTCGGCCGTCAACGCCCTGACCATGACCCCGTCGCGGGCCGTGGTGATCTTCCGGACCGAAGAGGGCCAGGCGCACGGGCCCCGCCGCGAGGCCCTGCCCTGGTGGTTCTTCGGCCTCCTGGGCGGCATCCTCAGCTACTACCTCCTGCCGAAGCTTCTGGGATACTGGGCCTTCGGCGCGGCGCTGGCCGCGGCCCTCGGCGGCGCTCACGGCGCTGCGACCGTCTCCTGGGCGTCGTGGGGCGCCGCGGCAACCATCTGCTTCCTCCCCGGCGCGCTGCTGGGCGGCGTGGCCGGCTGGTTCGTCATCCGCCCGGTCAACGCCGTGCTGGGGCTGCTCTTCCGCGGCTTCAATCGCGGCTTCGACGCCATGACCGCCGTCTACGGCCGCGCCGTGGGCCGCACCGTCCGCCTCAGCGCGATGGTGCTGGTGATCTACGCCGGCCTGCTCGGCCTGACCTACTGGCAGTTCCAGCAGGCGCCGGCGGGCTTCATTCCCCAACAGGACAAGGGCTATCTGCTGCTGAACGTGCAATTGCCCGATTCCGCGTCGGTCGAGCGCACCGAGAGCATCATGGCCCGCATCAGCGCGCTGGCGCTCCGCACCCGGGGCGTCGCCCACACGGTGGGCGTCGCCGGCGGCTCGTTGATCCTCAACGCCAACGCGCCGAACCTCGGCTCGCTGTATGTGCTGCTCGATCCCTTCGAGGAGCGCCATGACCGCAGCCTCAGCGCCGACGCCATCGGCAAGACGCTCACCGAGCGTTGCCGCGCGGCGGTGCCCGGGGCCATCGTCTCGGCCTTCGGCGCGCCGCCCATCGACGGCCTGGGCACGACCGGCGGCTTCAAGCTGATCGTCGAAGACCGCGGCGGTGCGGGCGCGGACGAATTGCAGCGGGTGGCCGGCGACATCGTCAACGAGGCCAAGGAGACCGAGGGACTGACCGACCTCTTCAATAGCTCCGGGGCCAGCACCCCCTGGCTGCACCTCGACATCGACCGCACCAAGTGCATGACCCTTGGCCTGCAGGTCAGCGACATCTTCAACACCCTCCAGGTCTACCTGGGCTCGTACTACGTCAACAACTTCAACGAGTACGGCCGCACCTGGCAGGTGAACGTCCAGGCCGAGCCCCGCTTCCGCTACGACGTCGCCGCCATTCGCCAGTTGCAGGTCCGCAACAGCCTGGGCCAGATGGTCCGCCTGGGCACGCTGATGGACGTGCGGGATACGAGCGGGCCGGTGATGGTGATGCGCTACAACATGTACTCGTCCGCGGCCGTCAACGGCTCACCGGCGCCGCATACGGGTTCGGCGGAAGCGGTCTCCCTCATGCAAGGCATCGCCGACGAAAAATTGCCGCGCTCCATGGTGAGCCAGTGGACCGACCTGGCGTTCCTGCAACTTGCGGCCGGCAACTCGGCGATGTATTTCTTCTTCCTCGCGGTGGTGTTTGTCTTCCTCGTGCTGGCGGCGCAATACGAAAGCTGGAAGCTGCCCCTGGCCGTCATCCTCGTGGTGCCGATGTGCTTGTTCTGCTCGCTCCTTGGTCTGCAAGCGGCCGGCATGGAGGTGAACATCTTCACGCAGATCGGCTTCGTGGTGCTGGTAGGCCTGGCGAGCAAGAATGCGATTCTCATCGTCGAGTTCGCCAAGCAAAGGCAAGAGGCCGGGGCCACGCGCCGGGACGCGACCTTGGAGGCCTGCCGGCTGCGGCTGCGGCCCATCCTCATGACCTCCTTCGCCTTCATCCTGGGCGTGCTGCCCCTGGTGGTCGCCCGCGGCGCCGGCGCCGAAATGCGCAGCGCCCTGGGCCTGGCCGTCTTCAGCGGCATGTTGGGCGTGACCTTCTTCGGCATTTTCCTCACGCCCGTCTTCTACTACGTCATCCAGCGATCGTGGTGGAAACGCGGTTAAGGGACGAAATCGAAGGAAATGCGAGATCCGAAAATCGGGAGTGGTCTGGGAATGCTGTTTTGAACCAGCCGGAAATGGAAATTCTCGGTCGTTCGGGGTAGAATCACACCCTGAGCGAGGAGGATTTCATGAACACGCCACGACGACGTTTTGGCAGCGACGAGAAAGCAACCATTCTCAA
>JBKQVT010000023.1:0-9243 GCA_052139835.1 Thermoguttaceae bacterium | reverse complement strand
CTGCCCAACGCCTGGGGCCTATACGACATTCACGGGAACGTGTACGAGTGGTGCGCGGACTGGTATGACGGCGGGTACTATGCGGGTTCACCCACAAACGATCCGACGGGACCTACAGGGGGCTCAGACCGCGTGTACCGCGGCGGCGGCTGGGACAGCCCGGCGGGGAACTGCCGGTCGGCGGGCCGCTGCTCCTACGAGTTCTGGGAACATAACGACACTCTGGGCTTCCGCGCCTGCCTGGTTCCGGCGGGCAAGTGAGGTGAGCGAGCGGAATCGCGCCGGGGCCCATCAGCGCTGCGCGGCGATTTCCTCGGCCAGACGCTGGTAGTCTTCCGCTCCGTGCGAGTCCGGCGCGTACTGGAAGATCGACTGCCCGAAGCTCGGCGCCTCGGCCAGGCGGATGTTGCGGCGAATCCGCGTCTGGAAGATCCGCGTCGCGGCCCAGGGGAGCGGCTGACCGCGGCCGCTCTGGAAGAAGGCCTCGACGTTCTCACCTACCTCGGCCGCCAGGCGGGTGCCCGCATCGTACATGCAAAACGCGACGCCGCTGATTTGCAGCGCCGGATTCAGCCGCGCCGCCACCAGGCCAATCGTCTCCAGCAACTTGCTCAGGCCGTGCAAGGCAAGGAAGTGCGGTTGCAGCGGAATGAACACCTCCTCGACCGCGGCCAGGGCGTTGAGCGTGAGGATGCCCAGCGAAGGCGGACAGTCCACCAGCAGATAATCCAGCGGCCCATGGTCTTCGCGGAGCTTGTCGCGGAGGATCAACTCCCGGCCGATGACGCCGGAAAGCTCGATTTCCGCCGCCGCCAGGTCCAGCGTCGAGGGGACTACCCAGAGGTTCTCCGCCACTTGCCGGCGGGCGTCGGCCAGGGGCCGTTTTCCCACCAGCACGTCATAGAGCGACGGCTGCGGCGGCTGCGGATCCAGTCCCAGGTGCAAAGTGGCATGGGCTTGCGGGTCCAGGTCGATCAGGCAGATGCGCCGGCCCGTCTGCGCCAAGGCCGCCGCCACGTTGACCGCCGTGGTCGTCTTGCCCACCCCGCCCTTCTGGTTCATGATCGCAATCGAGCGCATGAGGTCGCTTCCTCGCCCGCGGCTCAAGATCGGCCTAAAAATCGCTTCTGCCTTCGGGAAAGGGTATTATATCGCCGCCTGCATGGCGGAGAAAGGAGCCCGGTGAGCCCGTGGCCGATCAGCCCGACGGCGGCGTGCAAGGGCGGTCCCCACCGCGGCCGTATGTCACCTGCCGCTTCAGTTTCCACCGGCTACAGCCGGTGGGCCCGGGACGGCCGGCTCCCCTGGTGGCGGGAGTTTATCCCGCGGGCGAAGCACGAGCACCGCGTAGGAAAGGATGAGCACTGCCAGCGCGGCGCAATTGGTCCAGTGGATCCGCCGCTGGTAAGCCGTACACGCCTGCATGGCCTTCTCGTCGCCAGTGAACAGTCCGCGGAGCGTCTCCGGCGGCAATCCGACAGGAAGGAAGCACACGCTGCCATCGGAGAGCAGGGCATTCGCTCCGGCGACTTCATCTTGGAAGAAAAACCCGCCAGAGGCGGTATGGCGGCCGGAAATGCACATGCGCGACCCATCACGGACGCCACGGCAGGCTTCCTCCAGGGTGAGGTCGCGCGGTTCCATCCAGTGAATATTGGAGTTGGCCACCTCGATGACCATCACCCGCGGCGGTGTCGGCGTGGCGTGCTGACCGTCCCATACCGTTCCGGGGCCGGTGACCGCCAGGTAGCTCGTCATCGGGCGATCACCCATCGACCGATCGGACGGGCAACGGAAGTAAGGCAAGGGCTCGGCGGCCAACTTGCTGTTGTTCGGGCCGTTCCAGGGCTCGTTAAAATTGTACGCGGCGTACAAGGGACGTTCGTCCATGAATGGCAAGATGAGTGTTCGCCAACTGTGCATGGCGTTGCCCTGCGTGTCGGCAACAACGGCGGGTGGAAGATGGCCGTTTGCCCACTCGTACGTTCGTAGTGCCTCGCCGATAACTTTGAGCTCATATTGGCAACCACGCATCCCCACCCCGGGGACGATCACAATCACTGACAGAAGCAATCCGACCAGGCAGAGCACACCCAGAGTGGCGAGAAGCAAGAGTGGGGCACGCTTCCTAAACTCCGGGCTACGGTAGAACGCCGCGATGACCAGCAGGAATGCCACCACGACAAGCCCACGCATGCCGAACACCGCCAGCGAGGCCGAGACCACCACGAACGCCAAGAGCAGCGTCGAAAGCCGGTATTGCATCTTCCCTTGCTCCCCATCCGCCAGGGACCGCATCAGAGCAAAGTGACTCGTCGGGAACTCTAATCCGCGCTTATCGACACTTATGGAAACAATCAGCGAGGATTAGCGAGAATCAGTGTTCTTCGGTTAGTCTTTTAACCCGTCAGCGGTCAGGGCGACGTGGCCCGTCCTGGTCGTGCAACCGTTGGCCGCTTGGCACCCGCTATTATACCACAGCGTACAGGACAAAGAAGGAAGTCGTGATCCCATGCCCTGCCCATGTTCTCGACTGCCTTTCGGGGGCCAAATGCGCTATACTATGGGCATGGCCGCCGCTGCTGAAAAAGCCCGCCGCCGCTGGTTCAGGCTCACGCCGGATCGTTGCGTCGTTGCCCTCACGGCCCTGGAGGGCTTCTTGCTGCTGTCGGAGTGGTTCCGCCGGTTCCCCTTCAACCAGCGGTCACCCTGGCAACCCGTATCCTGATTCTTATGAGTAACACCCGACTCAGCGACTACAGCCTGGTAGGGGAAGACACCGAACGGGCCATTGAAAACGGCTTAGCCGAAGCGACGTGGTACGCCTCCCGCCTGCCGAAGGACAGGATGCGCGAGTTGCTTGAGCGCAGGGACGGCCCCGCCATTCGTGATACGCTCCTTTGGTTTGCCTTGATCATCGGCTCCGGGGTCTGTGGTTTCCTGCTCTGGGGCACGTGGTGGGCGATCATCCCGCTGATGCTCTACGGTGTCCTCTACGCCTCCACCTCCGACTCGCGCTGGCACGAACCGAGTCACGGCACCGCGTTCAAGACCGACTGGATGAACAACGCTCTCTATGAGATCGCCTCCTTCATGGTCCTTCGCGAGTCTACCCGTTGGCGGTGGAGCCACGCCCGCCACCACAGCGACACAATCATTGTCGGCCGCGACCCGGAAATCGCCGTGACGCGGCCGCCGAATTGGTTCACCCTGGCCTTGAGGTTCTTCGGCATCAATACGACCCTTATCCTCCTTCGCAGCATCCTCCTCCACTGCACCGGTCGGCTCACTGCGGAGGAGAAGACCTTCATTCCGGAATCGGAGTACGGCAAAGTGGTCCTGCGGGCCTACATCTACCTTGTCATCTACGCGACCGTCATCGGCCTTGCGGTCTGCACCCGCAGCATCCTTCCGCTCATGTTCATCGGCCTGCCCGCCCTTTACGGCAGTTGGCTGCTGTTCATCTACGGCCACACCCAACATGCGGGGCTGGCCGAAAACGTGCTCGACCATCGGCTCAACACGCGAACGATCTACATGAACGCGGTGAACCGCTACCTGTACTGGCAGATGAATTACCATCTGGAACACCACATGTTCCCGCTGGTGCCGTATCACAACCTGGCGAGGCTCCACGAACTGGTCAAGGCGGACATGCCCAAGCCCTACAACGGCCTGCTTGAAGCGTGGCGCGAAATCATTTCCACCCTCGTCCGGCAGCGGAAAGACCCCGCCTATTACGTGAAACGGGAGCTGCCCACGCCAACCATCCGCGCCGATGCCCCGGCCGCTTCGCACATCTTCACCGCCAAGGGGAAGCCCGTCAACGGCTGGATCGAGATCGGCGCCAGCGGTTTCCTGCAAAGAGCGGACGTCATTCGCTTCGACCACGAAGGCAAGACCTACGCCGTCTACCGCAGTGCCGACGGCAACCTGCATGCCACGGACGGCGTCTGCACCCACGGCAACGCCCACCTCGCCGATGGCCTCGTTACCGGCACTCTTATCGAATGTGCCAAGCACAACGGGCGTTTTGAAATCACCGACGGTTCGCCCCGCCGCCAGCCAGCCTGCGTCCCGCTGAAGACCTACAAGGCCAGGGAACACGACGGGAAAATCTTCCTCGATCTCAATTCCGCCGGCGGTTGCGGCCTGGCAGAGCTGGCCACGACCTACCGCTTTCGCGTGGTTAGCAACGAAAACGTGGCCACCTTCATCAAGGAACTCATTCTTGAACCCGAGCCTGGGTCGCCGCTGCCCGATTACCAACCGGGCGACTACCTGCAATTCGACATCCCCGCCTACGACGAGATATCGTTCCGCGAAATCGCCGTGAAGGCCCCGTTTGCCGAGATCTGGAGGGCCCAGGGCGTTTTCGATTGTCGCGCCGAGAACGCACTGCCGATCCGTCGCAACTTCTCCATGGCCAGCGACCCGAGCGTGGATAAGCAACTGCGATTCAATGTCCGCATCAGCACGCCCCCGCTCGGCCTGGATTGCAGCGCCGGAGCCGGTTCCACCTACCTCCACCGCCTCAAGCCGGGCGACAAGGTCACGGCGATCGGCCCGTTCGGCACTTTCCATATCAAGCCCACCGGCAAGGAAATGGTGTATCTCGGCGGCGGCGCCGGCATGGCTCCCCTTCGCTCGCACCTCGCCCATCTCTTCGAGACCGAGCAGACCGGCCGCCGCGTCAGCTTCTGGTATGGTGCCCGCTCGTTGCGAGAAAGTTTCTACCAGGATTACTTCGCGAGTTTGGCCGGGCGATTCCCCAACTTCAGCTTCCACCTCGCACTGTCCGAACCCAAACCCGAGGACAACTGGCAATCGTACACCGGCTTCGTCCACGAGGTTTTGCTGGCAAACTGCCTCGTCAACCACGCCGATCCCACCGGCATCGAATACTACCTCTGCGGGCCGCCGGTGATGGTCCAGGCCGCGCTCAAGATGCTGGCCGGCCTCAACGTGGACAGGAGCCAAATCGCCTTCGATGAGTTCTAGCCTTGTTCATGCAGGGACGTTGTCGTGAAGCCCACACTGGTCCGCCACCTTTGGGGAGTCGATTTGTCGGAGGGCTTGGGCCCCTACGCCCCGCATTGGCGCGACGTTGGCTATGCGGCATGGGAAGTCTCTTCTTGACGCGGAACGCGAACGGAATGGTCATTAGGGACAGGTTCACGCCCCCCGCCGCAGGCGGAGGCCGATCAAACCGGCTAGTCCACAGGCCAGCAGCGCCGTGACGGTATAGACGCCGGCGCTGGGAGAACCGGGCGCGAGGTAGAGGCTCAGGGCGCCCACGGCCGGCCCCAGGCAGATGCCCATGCCGATCATCGCTTCGTGCACTCCGCCGTGCTCGCCCTTGGTCTGGCCGACGTCCATCGAGTAGAACAGCGAGGAGTAGTAAATAAGTCCGACGGAGACGCCGAAGACCGTTTGAGCGGCGACGAGCAGGCCGAGGTTGTGCGTAAGGAGCAGGAGGCTGAAGCTGGCCGTCAGCCCGGCGAAGGCGCCCAGCAGCCAGCGGAAGCGGTAGTGCCAGCCGGTCCATTGCCAGAGGGCCACGAAGGTCGCCAGGCGGACAAACATCCAGATCGAACAGAACAGCCCCGCCTGCGCCGTAGACATGTCCAGCGTCCTGGCCAAGGCCGGGATAACGGCGATCACGGTGGTGATGCCGATGTAGGAGAAGGGAATCGCCAGCCACACCATGCGCAAAAAGCCCTGCGGGCTGACAGGTTGGGTGAAGGCAGCCGCCTCCAGGGAATGCGGCGCCGCCGCGGGCGGCGCGGCGGGCGCCGTGGGGACGGGGTTCTTGCCCAGACGCAGCACGATCAGGAATTGGCCGCCGTGGATGAGCACCGGCAGCCAGAAGATGCTGTCGGGGCCGAGGGTTTCGTAGAGCGTGCCACCGCAGAAATACATGGCCGCCATCCCCGCGGACCAGATTACGTTGTAGATGCCGATGTTTTTCGGAAGCACGTCGTCGCTGACGCCGTCGCTGACGAGGGCTTCCAGTGTCGGCCAGACGAAGCAGATCGTCGCCGCCCAACCGACGTACACCAGGAGGACCGCCGGCAGCGAGGGAAAGAGCACGCCCAGCGCCAGGCAGGCAGCCATGCCGGCAAAGCCGGTCCTCAGCGCCGTGAAGTAGCCGAAACGCTGGGCGAAGCGCCCGCCCTGCCAAGCGGCGAACGTGTAGACCAGGCCGCCCAGCGCCGAGACCGAGAGGTTGCCGAGGTTGCCGAAGCCGAAGCGGTCGCGCAGCAGGAAGAAGAGGTAGCCGCCAAAGTACGACGTGGCCAGGGCGTTGAGCCCTTCGAGCTCGAAGAAGATGGTTTTAGACTTCCGGGTATGCACGGGGCGGCGGTTCAAAGGGGAGGCGGGGCGAGCCGTGAAATCGCGGCGATGACCCGGAGGCTATACCACTTCACGGCGATTGATCCACGCAACGTCTGCCCGACGCCGCCCCGGCCAACGGGATCAACGTCGAGCCACCACAGCATTCTACTATTCCTCGGTCGGCTACGCCACGCCCGGCGGCGTCCTTGCGCAGCAGGCAACCGATGCCGCTCCGCAGCGGGAGAGCTGCTCAACCGCGTAACCCGGCACGACGAGGCGGCGGGCGTCCTCGGCGACTCTACCGCGCTTTGGCCTTCTCTTCCAGCGTCCCTTCCTGGCCCAGCAACTTCCGGAGCCCACCCTCAGTCAGAAATGTCTTCGCCGCCTTGGAGTCCTTGAGGCAAGCATCCCAGAATGCGGTCGTCGCGGGGCGGATCAGGTCTTGAAAATCATGATCCTTCCCACCACCGGAGAGCCGCCCCCGGCCGGAGAAGATCATGTGGTCGCCCCCGGTGAAGACCACCAGGCACTGGTCGGCGGCCGTGATGTGATCGAACGGCAGGCGGCGGTCCTTGGCCTTGGTGTCGCCGATAGGGCTGTCGTCGAGCGTGCCGGTCATGTGCAGGCAGGGAACCTTGATGCGGCCGAACTCCTGGTCGAGCTTGGTCTTGTCGCGGGGGGCCGAGGGGCTCATCGCTATGGCCGCCTTGATGCGCGGATCGTTTAGCGAGATTTCCCGGCCGCCGGGAGCGACGAAGACTTCGCCGATCACCGCCAGCGTGGTCCAGGCGCCGAACGAATGCCCGGCCATGCCAAGATGCTTCAGATCGAGCCGTCCTTGCAACGGCCCCTGGTCGCGGTTGATCTTCTCCATTTGGTCGATGGCAAAACGCACGTCCAACGGCCGGTTGATGCTATTGCGTAGATCCTTGAGCGATTGACGCATGGCCTCCAGGGGTTTGGCCTGGTCCTTCCAGACGGCCGTGTCGCTTCCCTTGTGCTGGAGGTGCACCGAGACGTAGCCGTGGCTGGCCCAGTGCCGCCCGAGATATTCGTAGCCGTCGCGGGAGCCGCCCAGCCCATGCGAGAAAATAATGACCGGAAATGGCCCCTTGCCCGTCTTGGGGAAATAGAGCTTGACCGGCACCTCGCGTTGGCGGGCTTTGTCCTGCCAGTCGTAGCGTGCCGTCTCCACGGCATAGAAGCCGGGCTTGCCGTCATAGGCGACCGCCGGTTCCTTGGCCGCCGACCCCAAGGGAACCGCCACGACAACCAGCCGGACAGCCAACGCCCACGGCGTTTTCATGGGTCACCTCGTCAAGGTCCAACTTGCCCCCGTGTCCTATTGTAACGATGCGGCACGGTTCCTGCACAGCACCCGTGGGATGCCGTGCGATATGCCTATGAGGTGCAAGGACCGAGCCAGTTGACGCGGGGCCGGCGGGAGGCCAGAATGGTGTTGGCATGCGCACCGGCCATCCTCTGGCCCGCTGCGGTCAGGATCCGAAATCTGGCCCAGCCCTCCATCCCGCCCCCGAACCACATCCTGCCAACCAGAGAGGTCTGCCATGAAGAAGTGTGTGTCGCGGTGTCTCGTTGTCGTCTCCCTGCTCCTCGCGTCGTCCACCGTCCCCCAGGCCCAGGCCGACGTCAAACTGCCCAAGGTCATCGGCAGCCACATGGTCTTGCAACGCGACCGGCCGCTGCCGATCTGGGGCTGGGCCGACCCCAGTGAAGAGATCACCGTCCGCCTGGACGACGCCACGGCCACGGCCAAGGCCGACGCCCAGGGCAACTGGAAGGTCGTGTTGCCGGCCGTGAAGGCCGATGGCAAGGCCCACCGCATGACCGTCAGCGGCAAGAACAAGATCGATCTGGACGACATCCTCATTGGCGACGTGTGGCTGGGGTCCGGCCAGTCGAACATGGAGCTGGGACTGACGATGTGCCAGAAGGGCAAAGAGGAGGCCGCGGCGGCGAACTATCCGAAAATCCGCCTGCTGTTGATTCCAAAGATCGCGGCCAACAAGCCGGCCAAGGACGTGCAAAGCCCGTGGGTGCGGTGCCAACCGGACACCGTCAAGGCGGGCGGCTGGGGTGGCTTCTCCGCCGCGCTATACTATTTCGGCTTGCGGCTGCACAAAGACCTGGACGTGCCGATCGGATTGATCGAGGGTGCCTGGGGCGGCTCGGCCATCGAGCCTTGGACGGTCACGGGTAGAAAGGGTGGCGAAATGTACAACGGCATGATCGCGCCGCTAAAGCCGCTGGCCATCCGCGGTGTGATCTGGTACCAGGGCGAAGCGAACGTGATCAGCAAGACCGGCCCCGCGTATGCCGGCAAGATGAAGGCGCTCATCGGCGGCTGGCGCCAGGCGTGGGGCTACGATTTCCCCTTCTATTTCGTCCAAATCGCCCCGTGGCTCGGCCAGTACGAACCGGGACAGTTGCCTGTCCTATGGGAGTGCCAGGTGGCCAGTCTGAAGATCCCGAAGACGGGCATGGCGGTGACGACCGACCTGGTGGACAACATCACGGACGTCCACCCGAAGAACAAGCGCGCGGTGGGCAACCGGCTGGCCCTCTGGGCACTGGCCAAGGAGTACGGCAAAAGGGACCTGGTGTACTCCGGGCCGCTCTACAAGTCGATGAAGGTCGAGGGGGACAAGCTCCGTCTCTCGTTCGCCCACGTCGGCGGCGGCCTGAGGTCGCGCGACGGCAAGCCGCTCAGTGAGTTTGAAATCGCGGCTGCCGGCGGCAAGTTCGTACCCGCCGCGGCCACCATCGACGGCGACACGGTCGTCGTCCAAGCCAAGGGAGTTGCCGCGCCCACCCAGGCCCGCTTCGGCTGGCGGAACGTGGCCAATCCGAACCTGATGAACAAGGAGGGGCTGCCCGCCTCGC
>JBKQVT010000022.1:0-12285 GCA_052139835.1 Thermoguttaceae bacterium | reverse complement strand
ACAGACTCGATTATACAGAAAACTGATCTTGGTGGTGAGGGCGATTTCTGTTCTCCTACGGTTTTTCGCAAACCTGGTTTTGTCGAGATTAACGTAAGGAGACGGTGATGGAAGTCGTCACGGAGGGAAGGGCGTATTTAAGTCCGGGATACAAGTTGCTGGCGTTCTTCGAGAAAAGCCGAAATCGCTGGAAGAACAAGGCGTTGCAGCGCAAGCAGCATATCCGGCGATTGGAAAAGCGAGTGGCCGCATTGGAGGCAAGCCGTCGGAAGTGGAAAGAGAAGGCCCAGACACAACGTCCCAACATGGTCTTGCACGATGAGCGGAAAGAAAAAAGAGCCCTCGCCTAGCCCTGTTCCGGCCAGTGCCGCGGCCGCCGCCCTGGGCGCAACGCCCGTGGCCGGCCACCAGTTCGGCGACCGCTTGATCGCGCTGTTCGCTGATTTGGTGTTGAAGGCGGCGACAAGCCAACGCGCCGCCGCGGCCGTGTTGAAACTCGTGGCTCCCTACGTTTCCGGGATGTCCAGGGTTCCTTGTGCCAATTCGGGACGGATGTGGCTGATGCGGCTGGGGCTGCATGAACTGCTGCGAAAAAAAGAGACGGCCGAGGATTGGGTGTGGATCATGGACCATACAGTGCAACTCGGGCCGCAGAAATGTCTGGTGATCGTCGGCGTTCGGCTTTCCGCGTGGCGGCGGAAGCGCGGGCCGTTGCAGCACGAGGATTTGGTGTTGCTGCGGCTGACTCCCATGAAGCAATCCACCGCCGTCGCGGTCGCGGAGGAACTGGAAGCGACGCGGCGGCAGACGGGCGTTGTTCCCGCCGCCGTCCTCAGCGATGAAGGCGCGGAACTGAAAAGCGGCATGGCGTTGTTCCGCGAACGATGCCCCCAGGCGCGGCGCGTGCCGCATGTGTTCGACATCAAACACAAAGTGGCGATTCTGCTCAAAAAGGAACTTCACCACGACGCCACTTGGCAGTCCTTCGTGACGCAGAGCAATCGCGCGAAGTTGCAGACGACGCTGACGGAACTGGCCTTCCTTGTTCCGCCGGGCTTGAGGAACAAGGCGCGCTACATGAACCTCGACACGTTGGTGGATTGGGGACGCCGCGTGTTGGCGTATCTGGACGATCCACGGGACGTGGGCCAGGGAAAAACGGACCGCCAGAGACTGCAACGCAAATTGGGTTGGCTCCGCGATTATCGTCAGGCGTTGGCCACGTGGGCTGAACTGCTCGCCGTCGCGAAACAGGCGGAAAGTTACGTCCGCCGCAAGGGGTATCACCGGCACGCCGCGAAGGAATTGAAGACGCAATTGCGCCCGCTGGTGCGAGGGCCGGCAGCCGTTCGCCTGCAAACAGGGCTCTTGAAATTCCTTAACGAACAAGCGAAGGGTGTCAAACGAGGACGGCATTTGTTGGGCAGCAGTGAGATTCTTGAGTCGTTGCTGGGAAAATACAAACGCATTCAAGGAACGCACAGCAAGGGAGGCATGACAGGATCGCTGCTGAACGTCGGGGCCGCGGTATCGCGGAAGAGTTCGGAGACGATCCGAAGAGCGCTGTCGTCCGTCCCGGTCGCCATGGTGACAAAGTGGATCCGCGACCACCTCGGCCTGACGATCCCCAGCCAACAAGCTCTCGCCTTCCGCAGGAACAAAAACTGTCCTAAATATCGAATTTCAACAACATTGACTTTTTAGCGGCCCACACGCCGTGTGCGGTGAGGATCGTCACAGGGCCTGTGACGGATACTATTCTAACCGGCCTTTGGGCGGAACAGGAAAACGCTGCACAGGGGCCAGATCGTCGCCGCCAGCACCGCCCAGCCGATGGCCAATCCGGCGGCCAGCCCGAAACGCCCCTCGGCCAGCCGTGCCGGCACGATCAGCAGCAACAACATGACCATCGCCAAGGGGATGGCGCGGCAGACCGTGCCCAGGCAGTTCCGCGCCTCGTAGGCGGCGATCACTCCCACCATGGGAAAGGCGGTGGCGAATCCCTGCAGCCAGTTCTTCACCAGCACCAGTCCCAGCACCACGGCGGCGATGGCCGGCAGCTTGATCCACGGGGGCAACTCGGTGCGGCCGCCCTCCTCTTCCGGCTGCGGAAACGCCGCCAAGGCCACGCCCGCCAGGGCGGCCACCAGCAGCACCGAGGACCAGAAGAAGGCGTCGCTCTTCGGCAGCAGCGGGGCCGCCGCCGCCCCCAACACGCAGTAACCCAGCGCCGCGGCCACGATTGCCGGGATGATCGGCACGCGCAGCCGGTAGTGCAGCAGGCGTACGGCGTGGGTAAAACAGTACAACAGCACCAGCCCCCAGACGTTGGTGGCATCGATCGGCCGTCCCACCGCCAGGGCCGCCACCGTGAAGGGCAGCGGGATCAACAGCACCAGCGCTTTCCACCGCGGCGCGTGGAGGTAGGCCAGCAGCGAGGCCTGCAGCGTGACGGCCGCCACCAGCACGTAATCCCATCTGTCCATCGACGCCTTCCCCGCGGTCAAGGGTATCGCACGTAGAAGTATAATACGGCGGCGGTCACGATGGCCCACCAGAAAAATGGCCGCGGGCCGCCCAGGCCCCCGCCGTCAGCACGGCCGCCATGTAGACCACAAAGACGCTGATATCCAGGCCGTTGAGGTTCTTCATCGCATTCTGCAGGGCATTATGGCTTGCCCTGCTGCCCCCGGATATACAACAATGCGCAGAAAGGTTGTATTATTGCGTACGCCCGGCCCCCTGCGCAAAACTACATCTTCTCTGCGCAAGATTGCATAGACGGGCACCGGTATGTCATGAGAACCTAAAACCTAGGAGCCTTAACTCATGGCACAGCCGGCGGAAAAGCCGCGGGTCGGACTACTGGGGCTGACCCTGGAACTCTACGAGCAACTGGCGCCCGGTCTGCGCCAGCGCCGCGAGGATTGGCTCCGCCGCGCGGTGCTGCCAGCCTTGGCCGCGGCGGCCGACGTTTATTTCGTCCGCGCGGCCTTTTGCCGCGATGACATCGAGGCGATCGTGGCGGGCTACGAGGCGGCGGGCGTCGACGCGTTGGTAGTCGTTTGCCTGACCTACGCGCCCAGCCAGCTTGTCTTGCCCGCCTTGCAGCGGACCCGCGTGCCGATCCTGATCTGGAACACCCAGGAGCTGGAGGCAGTCGACGCGACCTTCAACGAAGAGAAGATGGCCGCCAACCACGGCGTCCACGGGACGCAGGACCTGGCCAACGTGCTCTTGCGGAGCGAGGTGCCGTTTCACTACGTCACTTCGCACCCGGCCGAGCGGGCGGGCATCGCGGAGCTGGCCGACTTCTTCGCGGCCGCGGCGGCGACGGCTCGGCTGCGGCGCGCACGGCTGGGGCTGCTGGGCTATCCCTTTCCGGGCATGGGCGATTTCGGGGTCGATACCACGCACCTGGCCGCCTCGCTGGGTTGCACCTGGGAGTCGTTGGCGGTCGAGGAGTACAACCAGCGGGCCGCCGCGGCGCCGGCCGGTGCGGTCGCCGAATTGACCGCCGAGTACCGCCGCGCCTATGCCGTGGCCGACGACCTGGCCGGCGCCGACTTGGAGGCCGCGGCGCGGGCGGAAATCGCCCTCCGCGCCATGGTGGCCGAGCGCCGCTTGCAGGCGATCAGCTACCAGTTCATGGCCTTCGGCGAGGACCAACGGACGGTGACGCTGCCTTTCGTGGCGGCCAGCCGGATGATGGCCGACGGCGTGGGCTTTGCCGGCGAGGGCGATTTAATCGGGGCGGCGGGGACGTGGCTGCTGGGGCGGTTGGCGCCGCCGGCCAGTTTCAGCGAAATCTTCACGATCGACTTTTCCGGCAACGCGCTGCTGGCCGCCCACATGGGCGAGGCCAACGTGGCCATGGCCCGCACGGATCGCAAAGTGCCCCTGGTGGCCCGGCCGACCCCGATCGTCCGTACCCGCGGCCGGCAACTGGCGCTGGTGACGAGTTTCCAGCCGGGGCCGGCGACGCTTTGCGCCTTGACGCCGGGGCCCCGGCAGCGGTGGCGCTTGATTGCCAGCCGCCTGACCATCGAGGACTACGGCCCGCTGGCGGGCCTGCCGGCGCCGCACAGCAAGATCGCCCCTGGCGGCGACGTGCGGCAGTGGCTGACCGCCTACGCCCAGGCCGGCGGCCCCCATCACCATGCGATTTGCTTTGGCGACGCCCGGCCGCGACTGAAGATCGCCGCCCGGCTCCTCCAGGCCGACTACCACGAGGTCTAGGCGATGTACTTGGGCGTTGACCTTGGCACGACCCGAGTGAAAGCGGTCGTCGTGGACGAAGAGGGGCAGGTGGCGGCCGCCGGCTCGGCCCCGCTGGAGCGCTTCTGCGGCGGCGACGGCGGCGTCGAGCAGGACATCGAGCAGATCTGGGACGCCGCCTGCGCGGCGATCGGCCAGGCGGCCGCCGCCGCCGGCGGGGCGATCCGCGCCGTGGGGGTCTCCAGCCAAGGCGGCGCGATGCAAATGCTCGACGGCCAAGACCGGCCCCTGGGCCGCGTCATCAGTTGGCTCGACGGCCGCGGCCGGCCCTTCGATCGGGAACTGACCCGCGAGCTGGGCGAGGATTTTTTCGCCGCGCACGTCGGCCATGGGGCCAGTGCCGTCACCCTCGGCCAGGTCCTGCGGCTGCGGCAAGTCTCGCCCGAGGTCCTGCGTCGGCCCAACCGGCTGGGCTTCGTCGGCGACGTGATCGTGGGGCGGCTCTGCGGCCGCCGCGCCCATGATCCCACCTCGCTGAGCATCGCCATGTTGTACAACCCTTGGCTGGGGTGCGCCGACGCCGAGGTCCTCGCCCGGGTGGGACTGGAAGAAAGTCAACTGCCCGACTTGCTTCCGGCCACGTCCGCCGCCGGGGGGCTGTGCGGCGAGGTCGCCGGGCGGCTCGGTCTGCCGGCGGGCATCCCCGTCTCGCCCGCCGTCCACGACCAGTACGCGGCGGCCCTGGGGGCCGGGGTGGTGGCGCCGGGCCAACTCAACTTCGGCACCGGCACCGCCTGGGTGCTGCTGGCCATCGCCGATCAACCGCGGCCGCCGATCGTCGCCGAGGCCTTCGTCTGCCGCCACGTGGTGCCGGGCCTCTACGGCCAGATGCTCTCGTTGTGCAACGGCGGCTCGGCCATCGATTGGGTAATGAACCTCCTGGGCCACGAGCACGCCACGCTTTCACAAATCGACGACTTGATCCAGCGCGCACCGGCCGGCAGCGCGGGCCTGCGGTTCTGGCCGCTGCTGGCCGGCGTAAGCGAGACCGCGGAGCCGCTCCGCGCGGGCGGCCGCCTGGAGCAAATCACCTTGGCCCACCAACCCTGCCACGTGGTCCGCGCGGTGATCGAGGGATTGGCCTGCGAACTGGCCCGGCGACTCTACTGGCTGGATGCGGAAGGTTTCGCGGTGCAGCAGATCTCGATGTGCGGCGCCGGGGCCGCCAGCCGGGCCACGCCGGAGATCGTCGCCGGCGTGACCGGCCTGCCGGTGGCGTGCAGCCGGGTTGCGGAGGTGAGCGCCTTTGGGGCGGCGATGATCGCCCGCTGCCTGGCCGACGGCGGCGCCGACCTGGCCCGCCAATGGTCCGCGACCGGCCGCGTCGTCGAGCCCGGCCCGGAGGCGGCCGTATACCGCGAGTTGCTCGAACAGTATCTTGGCAGTCAGGAGTTAGGAGTTAGGAGTTAGAATCGCGGGGCGGTGGGACGTTGATGCTTCCGTCTTCTAACTCCTAGATTCTACCTCCTGACTTCTCGCGCCGAGCGCCGGCGCGAGGGGAGGCGCAAGCTGATGGAACCCCTGCCCCTGCACCACGTCTGGTCCTACACCGCGGTGGACCGCGATTTCTGGCGCGAGCGCCTGGCCGACTGGCTGCCGCGGCGGATCTTCGACGCCCACACGCACGTCAACGAGCCCGAGTTCCGCCGCGAAACGCCCACGGAGGCGAAGCGACGCCAATACTGGGTCAACGAACTCAGCGAGCCCATCGGGGCCGCGGACGCTGTCCGCTGCCACGAGATTGTGTGGCCGGATCGCGAGTTCTCTTGCCTGTGTTTCGGCATGCCGGAGTTGGATTACGACGTTGATCGCAGCAACGTGCGGCTCTCGGCCGAGTGTGCCCGCCGCGGCTGGCACTGCCTGGCCGTCGTTTGCCCCCAGTGGTCGTCGCGGCGGCTGGAGGAGGAATTGAGCCGGCCGCGGGTGGTGGGCGTGAAGCCGTATTATTCGCTCCTCGGCCACGACCCGGCCAGCCGCGACAAGCACCTGGAGGCGAGCATCTTCGATTTCCTGCCCCACCACCAGTTGGAAGTCTTCGACCAGCGGCGCTCCTGGGTCACGCTGCACGTGCCCAAGGCCGACCGCCTGGGCCATCCGGCCAACATCGCCGAAATCCGCCAGCTCCGCCGCCGCTATCCGCACGTGCAATTGGTCATCGCCCACCTGGGCCGCTGCTACACGCTTCCCCAAGCCCAGGAGGCCTTGCCGCAACTGGCCGACGACGCCGGCTTGTACTTCGACTGTTCGGCCGTGATGAATCCCGAGGTACACCGCTTTGCCCTGGCCACGCTGGGCCCGCGGCGGATCCTCTACGGCAGCGACAATCCGGTCTTCTACATGCGCGGCCGTCGGCAATATGTCGGCCGCGAGTACCGCAACCGCACCAGTTTCCCCTTCTTCTTCAACCAGGAGCGCGAGCCGCCCGAGGTCGAGGCCAAGTACACTTTATACATGTACGAGGAGTTGGCGGCCTTGCGCTGGGCCTGCGAGCAACTGGGCCTGGACCGCGCGGCGGTCGAGGCCATCTTCCACGGCAACGCCCAACGGCTGCTCGACGCGGCGCTGGCGTCCTGACCGGGATTATTCACGCCCCTATCGTAACCCGAAGCGTAAGCGAGGGCGGCTCAAGGAGTTGGCCTCGCTTACGCTTCGGGTTGCGATTGCGCAGCCTCCGCCGCGATCCCCGGGGGCCGTGACTAATCCGCTCTAACGCTTCCGGCACAAAGCTCACCACGAACACGGAGGCCACGGAGAGAGGCTGCTATTTTGGGCTGGTGGCGGGCAACCGGAATCTGTATCATTTGCCAACAGGGGGGAAGGCGTCCGACCGGTCCGATCCGTCTGACATGGAGGCAAGGCGATGAACCCATGCAAGTGCTTTGCGGCGGCGTTGGTCGTGATCCTTCTGCTCCCCAACGTGGCCGCCAGCGCCGATCCGGCGGCGGAGGCGTGCAAAAAGGGGTACTCCTGTCTCGAGAAGCGGGACTATGATGCCGCCATCGCCGCCTATTCGGAGGCCATCCGCCTCGACCCGAAAAACGCCGAGGCATACCGAGGCCGGGCAGCCGCGCTGAGGAACAAGGGCGACCTCAACAAGGCCATCGCCGGCTACAGCGAGGCCATTCGGCTCGATCCGAAACTCTCTGAGGCGTTCTCCGGTCGAGGGCTCGCCTACGGGCGGAGGGGTAATCTTGACCGAGCCATCGTCGACTGCACGGAGGCCATTCGGCTCAACCCAAAACGTGCCGATGTGTACTTCTATCGGGGCTTCATGTTCAGGAAGAGGGGCGATAGCGACAGGGCCATCGCCGACTTTAGCGAGGCCATCCGGCTGAACCCGAAAGATTCCGAGGCATACAGCTACCGAGGAAGCGCCTATGGAGACAACGGCGACACTGGCAAGGCCATCGCCGACTATAACGAGGCCATCCGGCTCAACCCGAAAAACGCGGGCGCGTTTTACGGTCGGGGCTATACATACCATGGGAAGGACGACCGCAAGAAGGCGGTTGCCGACCTTACGGAGGCCCTCCGGCTCGACCCAAAATTCGCCAAGGCCCATGCCCTGCGGGGCCTGGTCTACAAAAAGGCGGGGGAATACGACAAAGCCATCGCTGACTTCACGGAGGCCCTTCGGCTTGACCCCACGTTGTCCATGGTGCGTCGCGACCGAGGCAATGCATACCTAGAGAAAGGCGACCCCGACAAGGCCATCGCCGATTTCACAGAGGCCATTCGGCTAAAACCACGAGACAGCAACGCCTATTACAACCGGGGCGAGGCGCACAGCGAAAAGGGCGAGTCTGACAAGGCCGTTGCGGACTACACGGAGGCCATTCGCCTCGACCCGAATTACACCGCGGCCTATAACGCCCGGGGCATCGCCCACGACAACAAGGGCCGGCACAACCAGGCGATTGCCGACTACAGTGAAGCGATTCGACTCAGTCCGCGATTCGCCGAGGCCTATTTCAACCGGGGGACCGCGCACACCTACAACGGCCAGTACGATCAGGCGATTGCCGACTACAACGAGGCCATCCGCCTCGACCCGAAATACGCCGCGGCGTATAGCAACCGGGGTGCCGCCTACGGAGGCCAGGGTCAATATGACCGGGCGATTGCCGACTTCACTGCGGCCATCCGCGTCAGCCCGAACGACGCCAGGGTATATAACAACCGCGGCTTTACGTATGAGAATAAGAACGACCACGATAAGGCGATTGCCGACTTCACGGCGGCCATCCGCCTCGATCCGAAAAGCCTCAAGGCGTACAGCAACCGGGGCGTCGCTTACGGGCAAAAGGGCCGGTACGACCAGGCGATTGCCGACTTCACCGCGGCCATTCACCTCCACCCGGACAACGCCGATGCGTACAGCTATCGGGGCGTCGCTTACGGGCAAAAGGGCCAGTACGACCAGGCGATTGCCGACCTGACCGAGGCCATTCGGATCGACCCGAACCAGCCCGAGGCATATTGCAGCCGAGGCTGGGCCTTCCACAACAAAGGCCAGCACGACCGGGCGATCAACGACTTCGACAAGGCCATCCAACTCGACCCGAAAAACGCCGATGCGTATAGCAACCGGGGCGGCGCCTACGGGGGAAAAGGCCAGTACGACCAGGCGATTGCCGACTGCACCGAGGCCATCCGCCTCGACCCGAAACTCGCCCAGGCGTATAAGAACCGGGGCATCGTGTACGAGTACCAGCGACAGTACGACAAGGCCATCGGCGACTTCACCGCAGCCATCCGCCTCGACCCCAAGGACGCGGGCGCGTACACCAACCGGGGACATGCCTACGCGGACGGAGGCCGGTACTACAGTGCCATCGCGGATCTCACCGAGGCCATCCGCCTCGACCCCCTGGATGCCACGGCGTACCACTGTCGGGGCTTCGCCTACGAGAAGGAGGGCGAGCGGGCGAAAGCGGAGGCAGACTCCGCCCAAGCCAGGCAACTCGGGTGCCTGGAAGAGTAGCCCCGGCCGCCGGTCGATGGCACGCGACACCTGCCCGCCCTCCGGCCGTTCGTCCTCCGTGCCCTCCGTGTCTCCTTGGTGAGTTCTGCGCCGTTGGAAGAAGCCGCTATCCCAAAATCCGTTTCCAGCGGGCGCGGTTCCAGGCGATCTTCTCGGCGGTCGTCATCTTGGAGAAATCGGGCTCCGAATCAAAAGGGCCACGGCCGGCGCCGCCATAGGCGCTCCCGCGGGGCGTGGCTTGCAGGTCGTCTTCCAGCTTGCGATAGGGCGCGATCTTCAGCCGCCCCAAGGCGGCGTGATACGACCGCACGGCCTCGCGGGGCTCCAGGCGGCCGTCGGCCAGGCCGCGGAGGTGCGCGATGAACGTGAGCTGGTGCTCGGAGTTGTTGATCATCCGCCCGTAGAGGGCCACGCGGGCGCCGTATTTCTTCGCCTCCCAGAGTTGCTGGAAGGCGTCCAACGTGGTGCCGGAGGAGCCGCCGAGGATGCCGACGATGAGCCGGGCGTCGTAGCCGGCCAATTGCTCCATGGCGGCGGGACCGTGGTAGACGACCTTCAGGAACAGCGGCCGCGCCTTGCCGGCCACGCCCGCCAGGGCCCGCACAATCATGTCGTTGACGAATCGCGCCAGGTCGGGCACGGGCTGCTGCAGGGCGTTGGGATCGAAGACTTCGAGGAAATGGCGGAAGTCCTTGGCGGCGGCCTCCTCGCGGAAGGCCCGGTAGGCCTCCAGCGTGCGATGGTCCAGCGCCAGGTCGTTGTTGAAGGTGACGGAGTAGAGGCCCAGGTCGGCGCCCCGCGAGCGCTCCGGCGACTCGCAGCGGGGCTTGCCGCACATGGCCTGGTCGATCGAGGCGGAGCGGAAGGGCGCCGAGGGCCTTTCGAGGTAGACGCCCCCTTGGGCGGCCCACACGTCGCTGGCATCGTTGGCCCGCACGGCCGGCGTGACCGCGCTGGAGTCGAACAGTCGCTGGTGGATCGTCAGTAGCTCGTTGGTGCCGCCGCTCATGAGCATGATGTCCACCAGGCCCTGGCGGACATTTTCGCGGATCAACTGGCGGTACTCGTCCAGCGAGCGGAAGCGGCCCTCCTGGGCATGGTGCTCGGGGCTCCGGCCCGGCGCGGCGATGCCGTAGGCCATGTCGGCGTCCTTCGCGTCGGCGAGGATGAAGTCCTGGCACGAGCGGTCGGCGAGAATGCGGGCGATCTTCTGGTCGAGCGACTTTTGCACGGTTTGGCCTGCCGGGGAAAATACCCCGTCTAGTATATCACGCCACGGGGGCCAGCGAGCCGTTCACGGGGACTGTCCCCCTCGGGCCGTAGCGGACAGGCATTTTCCGACCGACCCCTACAACCGGTCGCAAGCGTCCCACCCGCGCAGCTCATGCGGACGGCGTTTCCTTCGCCTTGGCCTTTGGGGCCGGTGCGATGACCCGCACCTTCGCCGCCCGCTTGCGCTCATCGCAGTACCAGCCGACCCGGACGCGGTCTCCCACTTTCAGCGTGGCGATGGTCTCGATCAGGTATGGGTCTTGACATAGTCGGCGGCCTGCTGGGCGATCTGCGCCACCCGCTCCGGCTTCGCTCCCGACAGCCCGTGGCCGGCCCCATCCACTGTAATGAACTCGTGGGTGACGCCCGCCTCGACTAACTTGGCGGCCATGTTCTTCGATTCGACGTAGGGGACGTCGGTGTCGGCAGTCCCATGGATCAACAGCGTGGGCGGATACTTGGCGGTCACGTTGCGAATGGGGCAATAGGGGTCGAACCACTTGGGCTCGGTGCGCGGGTTGTGGCCCGCGACTTCGTTGGGCCAGATGCCCTGCTGGCGACAGTAGAGGTAGAACCGTCCCCGCTGGTTCTGGGCCGGCGGCTCGGAGAGCGCGCGGCTGCCCACGCACCGATACGCCTCGTCCTTCGGCACCAAGGGCTTGCGGCGATAGAACTCGTCCGGCTTGGAATACCAGGGGGTGGTGATATCTCCGTAGCCGAAGTAGGAAACCAGCGCGCGCGGGCGGGGCTCCAGGCAGAACCCCGTCATCGACGTCAGGTAGCCTCCGGCCGAACCGCCGGCCACCGCGATCCGGTCCGGATCGATGCCAAGCCGCTTGGGCCCCTCCTGGCGCACCCACCGCCAGGCGTCCTGCACGTCGGCGATGATGTTTGGCAGTTTCGTTTCCGGCGCCAGGCGGTAGTCGATCGAGACGACGACGAATCCCCGTTTGGCGATCTCGGTGTGGAAGTTGTTGTCCAGCCACTTCCGCGAGCCCATGATCAGGGCGCCGCCGTGGATCCAGAGCACGGCCGGCTTGCGCGCCGCGGCGGAATGATAGACGTCCGCCTTGATCTGGCATTGCCCCACGGTCTTATAGACGTGCGTGGTCGGGCCCGGCGGCTGGGCACGAGCAACGCGTGGCAGTGCGGCGGCGATGGCGCCGCCCGCCACGATCTTCAGAAACTGGTGCCTGCTGAGGCGATTGGTCCGATCTTTTTCCATGATTGTCCCCCGCATTGGTCCCTCACTTGGTTCCAGTCGGCCCGCCAATCCGTAGCGCACTATTCCACGATCTTGCACGAGGTCACGGTGATCCACTTCACGCCCTGCCGATCTTCGATGGCGCCTTTGATCTCGACTTTCTTGTCCTTGGCCTCGGCGGCGACTTTTTTGCCGTTTGTGTCCTTGACGATCTTGTAGACCACCTTGCCGACTTTCAGGGTGGCCGCTTCCGGGGCATGGACCGCCGCGGCCTTCACGATGCCGATGAGGAGCGGCGGCTCATCCGCGGCTGCCGCTTTTGGCGCCACAAGACCCATCAGGCCGACCAGCGTAACAACCCAAAACGCACGCCTGAGCATACCCATTCTCCTTTCCAATGACCATCTTGCCCGTGAATAGTTAGGCGGTGTCAAAATTGAAATGCAACGAGGTGGAAAACTGGTATAGGTGAAAGCATCACGGGGAGGTTCGATAGGGTGGTTTTCGGAAATAACCCTGTTGAACGGAGTCCCCGTGATGGCACGTC
>JBKQVT010000021.1:0-2500 GCA_052139835.1 Thermoguttaceae bacterium | reverse complement strand
GGTTCGGCCTCGTTTTGCCGGTTTTTCCGCCCGGCACGGTTGGGCGGGGCGGCGGCGACGGCCTCGGAGCCGGTCGGCGCAATGGCTGCATTTGACGGCTCATCCGCTGCGCCGCTGGCCTCCCGCTGTTTGCGAAGCCGGTAGCTCTTGCCGCTGAAGGACAAGACCTCGGCGTGGTGCAGGAAGCGGTCCAGGATCGCCGTGGCACTGGGCACGTCCCCGATCAGCTTGCCCCAATCCTCCAGCGGCCGGTTGCTGGTCATGATCGTGCTGCGGGTTTCGTAGCGCCGCATGATGATCTCGAAGAGCACCTCGCCGCTGCGGCGCGGCAATTGCTTCATGCCCATGTCGTCGACGATCACGAGGTCCGGTTTCAGATACCACGAAAGCACCTTGTCATCCTCGCCGAGTACTTCGTCGTGCAGGAAGTCTCGAACGACATCGAAGATGGAACGATACAGAACCGTGAAGCCCAGCTTGATGGCCTGGTAGCCGACCGCCTGGACGATAAAACTCTTGCCGGTGCCCGGCGGTCCGATCAACAGCGCATCGCGATGCTCTCGGACGAAGCGGCACGTCGCCAGGTCGAAGATTTGTTTCTTCGGCAGCGAGGGGTTGAACGACCACTCGAAGTGGTCCAATGGCTTGAGTTCACGAAACGCCGCCGCCTTGACACGGCGTTGGATCTGCCGCTCGTCGCGCACGACGAGTTCGTCTTGCAGGATCAGTTCCAGGAACTCGGCGTGGCTGAGGTTGTGGCCGGCGGCTTCCTGTAACCGTACGTCGAGCGTTTGCGCCAAGCCCGAGAGTCGCAGTTGCCGGAGGGTCGATTGGAGCGAGTCTTTCATGGTCGAAGGTCTCCCAAAGGGTTGAGGAACAGGAACACACACGGATCAGAGAAGAGGGGAAGGAGGTTGGGGGTCCGGGGGAGGAACCTGGGGGTCCTGCTGGTTCCACCCCCGGGAGCCAGCCAGGGCGTCGCGGAGCCAACCGCCGTAGTCGGACAAGGGGCGAATGATCGGGTGCTCGTCGAGAAACGGCAGCGGTTGTTGAGCAGGGCCGCGTCGCTTCAGTAGCTGCCGAAGCGTCTGAAGTCGGAACGCGCCGTAGGAAAGGGCCGTTCCGCAGGCCTCGTCGATCGCCTCGCAGGGATGCCGCGCAGTCAAGCTCAGCAGCCCTTGCAGCACGCGAACCCCTTCAATTCCGCGGGTTTTCAGCATCGCCTGCGCCCAGGCATGGGCCTGCGCGCCGAGGACCTCGATCTTGCGCAGCAGCCACGCCGCCCCACGCTCGACGCCGCTGATCTTCTCCGGCACGAGGTGCTCGTTCAAGGTGCTGAACTTGCCCGGCTCGCGCCGCACATGCAAGGCGATCTGCTCCAGGCGATGATTGAAGACCCGCACGAGGCGTTGGTCCCAACGCGCCCAGACCGTGCGGCCCAGATACTCCGGCGGCGCGGAGTAATAGGCCTTGGCGACTTCGATGTGACCGTCGCGGCTGACGATCCGCTGGGCCTCGTGGAAGAAGGGGAACCGCTCGGCCGGCAGCGGCAAGAGGGCTGGCTGCTCGACTTCGCGAAACACCTTGCCCACGTGCCGCTTGGTCGTGCCGTGAATCCGCGTGTCGGCGATGTTCTGCTCCCAATGCGCCAGATGCTGGTTCTGCGCCTCCAGCGAGGGAAACTCGCGAGCTTTCAGGCTGTTGTCTTGCACGTAGCCCACGCCGCGTTCGACCTTGCCCTTGTGACGCGGCATCCGCGGCTTGGTCGGCAGAATCACCGTGCCGTAGTGCTGGGCGAACGATTGCAGCTTGGGATTCAAATCCGGGTCGAACCAGTCGGGGCGGAGGACGGCCGCCTTGAGATTGTCGACGACCACGGTCTTCGGCACGCCGCCGAAGTGCCAGAAAGCGTTCTCCAACACCCGCAAGAAGTCCTCGGCCGTCTGCCGAAAGCACGCCTCGCTATAAGCCTTGCGGGAATGGGAGAGCACCACGCGAAGCACGTGCGTCTTCCGCCGCTTGCCTTCGGGCGTCTTGATCCGCGCCCCAGTGCCGAAGTCAACCTGCGCCTCTTGGCCCGCCTCGCACTCCATCCGCCGCATGGGCAGAGGCCGAACGGCGCCCAAGCGTTTGAGCAGACGCCGCACGCTGTCGTAACTGGTTCCGGTGGCTCCGCGATCGGCCACCAGGTCTTGGTGAATCCGCTTGGCGGAAAGCCCCTGCGCATGCCCGGCGAGGATGAACTCTCGCCACGGCTCGGCATTGCTCTGCCGCCCGGCAACGGCGGAGGCCCCCCTCGCCGGGGCCGTTTCGGCCGCCGGGACCGCCGCCGCGGACCCGGTCGGCGCAATGGCCGCTTTTGAATCCGCCCCGACCCGGGCCGGGTCAATCGGCGCATTGGCTGCATTTGAAATCCCGGCCGGGTCCGGTTGTGCCGCCAATGCCGCCCGGCGGATGTGCCGCGCGACCGTGCCGCGATCAATCTCCAGCGTGTCCGCGA
>JBKQVT010000020.1:0-5723 GCA_052139835.1 Thermoguttaceae bacterium | reverse complement strand
CTTCGTCCTGACGGGCGGCGCGGCCCGCAAGCCGGTCTCGCTCGACACGAAACCGTCAAACCGGTCTGGCGACCGTACGTAACCGAACAAGCGGCAAACCGCATTTGATTCACGGCCTCTAAGTTCTCAGGTCTAAGCACGAAGCTCTTTCAGGAACAGAGGCATGGAGCGACGTTCTCTCATCCGGGCGGCGGCACTGGCCGCCTGCTGGCTGCCGTGCGCGGCCGCGGCCGCGTGGCAACCGCCGGGGGCGCAGCCGCCCACGCAGGCCATGGAGGGGGTCAGCCTCGTCAACGGCCGGCATTACGACGGCCTCGTCGAATCCAGCGGCGATGGCTGGCTCTATTTCATCCAGATTCAACGCCCGCCGGGCCAGGCCATGCACCTGGTCATCCGCACGCTGGACCGCGGCTCGGTGGTATCGGTCACGCCGCTGGGCGAAGCGGAGCGGGCCGCGCTGGCCGGGCAGATCCGCCAATTCATCAATCGCGCGACCATCGAGGCCGGCCGCATGGAGGCCGTCGCGCTCTCTCCGCTGGTCAAAGAAGGAAACCACTACCAGCACTACGCCGGCAAGTGGTTCAGCTTGGACAGCACCGCCGACGAGCAGACCACGCGGCGGGTGATCGTTCGCGTCGAGCAGATCTTCGCCGCCTATCGACAGATGCTCGCCCCGCGCACCCTCCACCCCCGGCCGCCGCGGCTGGTGGTCTTCAACTCGATGTCGCGCTATCGGGCGTTTCTCGCCGCGCGGGGCGTGAAGATCCAAAATCCCGCCTGCTTCCTCGAAGGCGAAAACGTCGTGGCCGTCGGCAGCGAGTTGAGCCAATTCGCCCTGCACATGGTCCAGGTCAACCGCCAGACCGGCGAGATCCGCAGCGAGTTGCGGGCGATGAAGAAGGCGCTGCCCGGCCGGCTCGCCGCCATGGCCGCCGACATGCGCAAGCAGGGGCACACCCCCATCGAGATCAGCCGCGCCGAGGCCACGATCAACCGCCAGTTCCAGAGCGACGTCAACAGCAAGACGAAGGACCTGGACCGCTGCGACCGCCGCGCCGCCCAGGACTTCCAGGCCAGCACGCGGCAGGTCTTCGCCCGCGTCTATCACGAGGCCTTCCACGCCTACCTGGAGAACTGCGTTTATCCGCACCGGCAGTACGACGTCCCCCGCTGGCTGAACGAGGGCCTGGCCGTCACTTTTGAGGGCGGCATTTTGGAGGCCGACACGCTGCGGGTAGACGCCCCCAACGCTGCCGCCCTGAAGCGACTGAAGGCCGACCTGGCCGGCCCGCACCCCCTGTCCTTGCAGCGTCTCCTCTCGACCGACGCCGGCGCTTTCCTGCAGCATCACGACACCGACGCGGCCACCTCCGATCGCCTCTACGTCTATGCCTGGGGCCTGGCCTATTACCTGGCCTTCGAGAAGCACCTCTTGGACAGTCCGGAACTGGCCGAGTACGTATCGGCCGACGCGAAGAAGCTCGCCCCCGTGCCGCGTTTCGAGAAGCTCGTCGGCATGCCGCTGGGCGAATTCGAGCGGCAGTGGCGGGCCTACGTGCAGACGCTTCGCTAGGGGCCGGGGGCCAGGGACCAGGGGCTAGGGACCGGGGGCCAGGGACCAGGGGCTGTGTGCCACTGGCTTTGCCAGTGCTGTTTGCCCGCCTTCCCCCTTCCGCCCTCCGCCCTCCCCCTTTGTGTCTCACCAGTAGCTCGCACTGCCCAGCAGCTTGCACGCCCAGGCGACGGCAAGCAGGACCGCCCAGACGGAGAAAAACGAATTGTGCAGGCGGACGGGCTGCCGTCTCGCCAGACATCGTGCCAGCCACGACAAGCTGAGGGCGAAGAGCACGAGGATCGGCAGCATCAGCGCGTTCCAGTGCAGCGACTGCCGCCAATCGCCGTGGACCAGACAAAGGAGGCTGCGGGTCAGGCCGGTCGTGGGACAGGGCAAGCCTGTCAACGCCTGAAAGAGCGATGGCGGCGGCCGCCGCTGGACGAGCCAATACACGTTCCAGCCGCAGTAGACGATAAACAGGCCGCAAGCCAGCGAGCGCTCGAAGCACAGAACGGTCGTTTTCAGTCGCCCTTGCATGAGCCCATCACAAACGGGAGCCAGCAAAGCGGGATGCAGACGAGCAAGAGGATGATGAAGACGATCAGTCCGGTCTGGTTCAAGCCCAGGAAGATCGCCTGGTTGCCGCTTGATAATATCGAAGGGGCCCGCAGCGGCACGCCGCACTTCACGCACATGATGGCGGCCGGATTCGTCTCCGCGCCGCAGCTCTGGCAGAAGCGATGGCCGTTGGCCGGGGCTACCCCGCAAGACATACAGGCGACCGCCCGGTCATCCACCGACTTGCCGCAGTTTCGGCAATACATGATCCATTTCTCCTTGTTGAAGCGTTTTCCTGGTCGAGCGCTACTCGGGCAACGGCTCGCGGGGACTGTCCCCTGAGCCCTCCCGTTGCCGTCCCCCCGTCCACAACAGCGGGGGGCTTGCCCGTGCCCTCGTTCGCCATGTCAATTAGGGGCGGAAATAAGGGGGAGGGCGGAGGGCGGAAGGGGGAAGGAAACGAAAGGATGAAGGATAAAGGATGAAGGATGAAAGCCGCGTGGCCGCACGCTTGCGGTTTCTCAGCCCTGCTTCCTCCTTCCCCCTTCCGCCCTCCGCCCTCCCCCTTTATGCCCAGCTTCCTCTTTCGGGGAGTTGCAAGTAGAATGGGCGGCAGCCGCAGACACGGCAGCCAACATATGCCGACAACTCGGGTGGTCGGAGAGATCGATGATTAGTCCATTTGACCTGCCGCCGGACCTGCAAGCCAAGGTGGAAGAGGAACTGGAGGCCGGCGAACGGATCCAGTGGCTGGGCATGCCGACGCCGCGATTCTTCACCCCGGCCGCGACCGGTGCCTTCTTGTTCGCCATTCCCTGGACGGCCTTCGCGCTGTTCTGGACGGCAGGCGCGGCGTGGGGCGCCTGGCACGTGGGAAAGGGAAACGGGCCGGGCCTGTTCTGCGTGTTCCCGCTCTTCGGTCTCCCTTTCATCTTGATCGGCATCGGAATGCTCTCCAGCCCGCTTTGGGCTCATTGGCGGGCACGCAAAACGGCCTACATGATTACCGACCGGAGGGCCGTCACGTTCGACGGCGGGTGGTCGACGACCATCCGCAGTTATCCGCCGGCGAAGCTACAGGATGTTTATCGCAGGGAGAAGAAAGACGGCTCCGGCCACGTCATCATCTCACGCCGCGCTTGGAGTGACTCCAAGGGCGACAACCGCTCCGAGGAGCTTGGATTCCTGCGCATCGCAAACCCCAAAGAAGTCGAGGACATGCTCAAGCAGCTTGCCGAGCAGGCCGAAACCCGTCAGGTTGGGACGCCGCCGGAAGGCAGTGGCTAGCCCGGATTATTCATCGCCCGGTTGAAGACGGCGAGAACCCGTGCCACGGCTGTGTCAGCCGTGCCCTGAGTATCCCAGTCGTCTGAAATTCAGCACGGCTGACACAGCCGTGGCACGCGATGAATCATCCGGGCTAGCGTGCCTGAGCCTGGCGCTGGCCGTCCCGGTAGCGGCCGCGGCGACTTGAGTGGTGGAAGGGGCCTTGTGACGGCGGAAAAGAAACGCCAAGTCGTTTCGCTGAAACACCTTAGCGTAGACAAGCCACGGAAGCGGAGAGGACAGGATTCGAACCTGCGGACCAGTTTCCCAGTCACGGATTTAGCAAACCCGCGCTTTAGACCACTCAGCCACCTCTCCCGATCCTTCAAGGATACCACAAAGCCCGGCAGCGGCAAGTCCCCGGCGGCCCAGCGGTAAAGCGGCTGCCGCATAGCCCGGATTATTCATCACCCGGTCGAAAACGGCGAGAAGCCGTGCCAGGACCACGCAAAGCGTGGTGCCCGTGTCAGCCGTGTCCCGAGGACCCCGGCCGCCTTGGTTCCAGCACGGCTGACACAGCCGTGGCACGCGACGGATTGCAGCCACCCTGGACCCCGCCTGTGTTCCCCGCCACCGTGTTTGCCGAGCGCTGGGTCACCCGATCCGGTCAAAGCCAAAACCCGTCAGGTCAACTGAAGTTCCTGGGCCTTGGGATGCCGCGACCGACGGCGAGGCGCGTCGAATTGATCGATCTTTACGATCCCCTTGGGGAACCTTGCAAGGACCTCAAGCTCGCCGCCAAGGGCCCTGACGATCTTCCGCAACGTCGAAATCTGCATATCGAACTGTTTTTCCAGTTTCGACAAGCTGGGCTGCTTGATGCCGAGCGATTGAGCCACCTGCTGTTGGCTCTTGCCAGCCAGTTGCCTAACCTCGCTAAGCAGCAACTCTGCCAGCAGTTTCTGAGTACGTAGGGCCGCCCGCGCTTGCGTCTTTTTCGTGGTGGTTCGCTTGACGAGTTCGTCGAATGACTTGGCCATAGCGATTACCTCCTGCCTTTCTTTTTTGCCTTCAGTGCAGCCAGGTGTGCCGCGTACAATTCGTCCGCTTTTTCTATCAGTTGCTTGTAGAACCGCTTCTTGCTGACCCCGGACTTGTTACCGCCAACCAGCAGAATCCCACTACGGTCGGGATCGAATGCAAACGGGATTCGCAATACCGCGTCGGCCGTGCTCGCCCGAAGCTCCTTCATATTGGCGTATCTGGAGCCGTTGAGCGTATCGGCGTGCGGCCGGCCAAGACGCGGCCCCAGCAGTTTCAGGAGTTCCACGGTAGCCATTACCTCGACCTGGGCGTCATCGTCCAGGCCAGTGAACCACTCGTCAAAGAACTCGGTCGTTGCTACCGGCCACATTATTTGATTATAGCTTATAGGCTATTTCTGTCAATAGCGCTTAGGCTATCCCGTCCCGTGGGGGGCATGTATTTGGAGACGAAGGCCGGGGGTGGCCGGCATCCCTATCCCGCCTGGGGTCATCAGCGCTCGGCAAAGCGCTGGTGACGCGCCCGGCCGGGTTTCCCGCACCCAATGCTTGTTGCGGAGGGCCGGGCCGGCATTGATTTTTCGCTCCGCAGTGCCGCGGCCCGACCGGGCTTTAATCATGCTCAGGGCGCGCCGGAGCGTTCGCGCCCTGGAGGGAGGGGACGCCGGTGGGCCGCGCGCCTGCTCCTTGGCAGCGGCCCGCCGCCCCCTTGCAGCGTACTATTAGGCTACCGCCCGTCGTAGCCTACGCTTTACGGTCGATTTGGTGGGGGCGGCGGCAGGTTCACCACAATGGGCGTCCCTCCGGGGTCTTCTTGGTTGCACACGGGCTTGTAGCGATCGTAGAGATATTTCTCGATTGCATCCCGATCCGGCTGTCTGCCAACCACGGCGCAGCGAAATCCGCATACTTTCCTGCCGACGCGCTTCCTAATACAATCGTTCTCCTCTAAATCTGAAAGATGCTCCAAAAGGCGATGGTCGAGGCGATTCGTCTGTCCGACATAAAAACACCTCCACGTTCCATTCTTCAACTTTACGCAAAGCAGGTATATTCCGGCATTGGATGGAACATAACGTTTAACTTTCTCCTCAGTGTACTCTGCGTGAAACCGCTTCCACGTGATTTGCATATAGTCTCCTTTCGAGAAAAGGGGGAAGGGGACCGCCAGACACTGTTTTGAACCAGCCGGAAATGGAAATTCTCGGTCGTTCGGGGTAGAATCACACCCTGAGCGAGGAGGATTTCATGAACACGCCACGACGACGTTTTGGCAGCGACGAGAAAGCAACCATTCTCAA
>JBKQVT010000019.1:0-58154 GCA_052139835.1 Thermoguttaceae bacterium | reverse complement strand
GGCGGTAGGGTGGGTCGAGCGGAGCGAGCCCCACCAACTAGAGATCCAGCGACTCTGGTGGGGCTCGCTCCGCTCGACCCGCCCTACAGATGCTAATCCCCAGGCCCCAGTCTCCTCACAGGTAGTCCTGGTAGAGCGGCTTGATGACCACTTCCGGCACGACCACGCTGGGCGGCAGCCGGCAGAGGGCCACGATCAATTGGCCGATGTCTTCCGGCTGGACCATGCGGGCCTTTTGCTCGGCCGACACGGGGACCGGCCGCTGGGCGAGGATCGGGGTGTTCACCTCGCCGGGATGGATGTTGGTGATGCGGATGCCGTGGGCACGTTCTTCCTGGCCGACGGCCAGCCCCAGCGCGGCGGCGGCAAACTTCGAGGCACAGTAGGCCGCCCCCGCCACCGGCCACGTCCGCTTGCCGGACATCGAGCAGATGTTGACGATCAGCCCGTCGCCGCGGCGGCGCATCCCCGGCAGCACGGCGTGCAGGAGGTTGAAGAGCCCGGTGCAATTGACGGCCATGATGCGGTCGAAGTCCGCCGGGGCCATCTCGGCCATCGCCCGCTTCGCCACGTTGATCCCGGCGCTTTGGACCACGATGTCCAGGGGACCGAGCTGCTCGACGGCCCAGGCGACCAGCTTCTCCACGTCGCCGCGATCGGTCACGTCGCAGGTCCGCCAGAGGATCGGCGGCTGGCCGACGTAGGCGGCGGCCGCCTCCTCCAATCGCGCGCGATTGCAGTCGGCGATGGCCACGCGGCATCCCTGGCGGGCCAGGGCCAAGGCGGCCCCCAGCCCGATCCCCCCCCCGCCGCCGGTGATGAGGGCCGTTTTTCCCTGTAGTTCCACGTCGGGATCTCCTTATGGTTGTTGACATCGTCCGGCCGTTGGTCAAGAATGCAGCCTGGACTTCAGATGTTCCTGGGATCAAGATCGTGAAGACGCGTGCGCAACTTGAGGATTCGATCGGGCGATTTCGCCGCTGTTTTTGGGAGAAGCAGCGGGGCGGGCGGCCGCCGGTCGCCGTAGTGGACGGCAACGTCTACCTGCCGATCAAGTATCTGCGTCGGCCGTTGGCTGGGCCCGAGGTCCGGCCGCAAGACCTGGCGGCCGACCTGGCCGCCACCGAGTACGAGGCCTGCTTCACCCGGCCCCTGGTCGGCGTCGACGACGGCCTGCCGTTTTCCGCCGCCTGGCGGGCGATCCCTTGGTTGGAGGCGTGGTGCGGCTGTGCGGTGCGCTATAGCGCCGGGGAGGTGGCGCCGGAGCGGTTCGTCGGGTCGGTGGCCGAGTTGGCCCGCTTGCCGCTGCCGGCTGGGGGCGAGTGGTTCGAGTATCTCCAGCACGAAACTGCCCGGCTGGCGGCCGCCCTGCCGGAGGACTGCTGGCTGAGCCCGACGATCCTGCGGGGGCCTTCCGACGTTTTGGGCGTGATGCGCGGCCTGAGCAACTTCTTCTGCGACGTCTGCGACGATCCCGCGGGGGTGGGCCGGGCGGCGGCGCGGGTCAACGCCCTGCTGATCCGCGCCCTGAAGGCCCATTTCGCCACCGTGCCGCCCAAGCTCGGCGGCTACTCCCACATCTTCGGCTACTGGGCCCCCGGACCGACCGTGGTCGTCCAGGACGACGCCCTGGGCATGTGCGCGCCGCGGGTCTACCACGAACTCTTTCAAAGCCTGACGGCGGAAGTGGTCCGCGCGATCGGCCCTTATGTGCTCTTTCATCTGCACTCCACCGGCTGCCGCCATTGGCGCCACGTTTTGGAGGTCGAAGGGCTGGCGGGCCTGGAACTCACTCTCGAATCGAAGGGCCCCACGGCGGCCGATCTGCTGCCGCTGATGCGCGAGACCCTGGAGCGCTCGCGGCTGATCCTCTTCGTGGACCACGGCTTGGAGCAACTCGGCCCGCTGCTGAAGAAACTGCCGCGCGAAGGCTTGTTCCTGGTCATTCCCGATCGTTATCTCCGCGCGGACGACGAGTACCGGCAATTCATCGCGGCCCATTGGTGAGACGAACGATTTTCAACGCAAGCCGATGCGGGAGGGAAACTCGCCGCGGCCGCAAACCCCGGGCCGAAGGCGAAACAACCGCCCGGCGCCGGTGTCTGTCGCCGGGGCGTCGTCGGGCGTGGCGCTGGTGACGTAAAGGTCGGCGAAATCGGGGCCCCCGAAGGCCACCGAGGTGATCCGCGGCGTCGGCAAGGGGATCTCGCGGGCCACGGCGCCGTCGGGGCGATAACAGGTCACGCGGGAGCCGTCCCACTCGGCCGACCAGACATTGCCCGCCGCATCGACCGTCAATCCGTCGGGCAGCGCCGGCGGCGCCCGACGGGCGAACGCCCGCCGGCCGCTCAAGCCCCCGTCGGCCGCCGCGTAGTCGAACACCCAGATCGTGCCGGCCAAGGATTCCGTGAAGTAGAGTTGCCGAAGGTCGGGCGTGAATCCCAGCCCGTTGGCACAGGCCACGTCGCTGAGCAACACGCGATAGGAGCCGTCGGTGTCGATGCGGTAGAGCCGGCCCTGGCCGTCCGGCGCCATGGTGCCGCAATAGACCCGGCCTTGCGGATCGGCGATGCAGTCGTTGAAGCGGGTGCCGGCCTCGGCGGGGATCTCGTCGATGACGACTTTCTCGCGGCGGCCCGTCCGCCAGGTTTCCACCCGCCCGCGATCGCGCAGCAAGAGCAGCGCGCCGTCGGCCTGAAAGGTCAGGCCGCCGATCGGGCGGCCCGCATGGACCAACTCGCAGCGGCCGCCTGCGGGATCGTAGCGATAGAGTTTCCCGGCGTCGATGTCCACCCAATACAGACACTGCTCGACGGGATGCCAAAGCGCCCCTTCACCCAGCTTGCACCGCACTTCGCCGATGACTTCGTAGTCCATCCGGTTATACCTTGGCCGGGGCCTTTCTTGCCGGCCGGGCGACCGCGTCCATCGCCTGCCGCAGACTCTTCTCGATCAGGTCGCACATCGCGTCGATGTCGGCCTGCTGGGCAATCAGGGCGGGGCACACCGCGAACCAGTCGGGGTCCACCCGCAGGATCAGGCCGTTGTCGATCGCCGCCCGCTTCAAGGCCACGCCGAGCTTGCGGTCGGCCGGGAAGGGACGCTTGGCGGCCGGGTCTTCCGCCAACTCGACGCCCCAGAGCACCCCGCGCCCCCGCACCTCGCGCACCACCCCAAGGCGATCCAGCCCCTGCAGCCGCGCGGCCAGGTGCTGGCCCAAGCGCCGGGCATGGCCGCAGAGGTCGTTTTCCACGATCTCGTCGATCACCGCCAGGCCGACCGCGCAGGCCAAGGGATTGCCGGCAAACGTGTTGCCGTGGGCGAACTGCACCTCGGCCGCCCCGGGGCCCAGGAAGGCCGCGCCCATGTCTTCCCGCGCAATCATCGATCCCAGAGGGATGGCCCCGCTGGAAAGACCTTTGCCCGCGCAGATGATGTCCGGGCAGGCATCGAAGGCCTGGGCGGCGAACATGGCGCCGGTGCGGCCGAAACCCGTGATGACCTCGTCGAAGATCAGCATCACGTCGTAACGGCGGCAGGTGGCGGCCACGGTCTGCAAGTATTCGTCGGTGGGCGTGGCCAGGCCGGCCGTGTTCGAGATCGGCTCGAGGATCACCGCGGCCACGGTCTCGGGGTCTTCGGCCAGGATGCAGTCTTCCATCGCCGCGGCGGCGAAGCGGTTGGCCTCTTCCCAGGAGGCGAAGCGGTCGCGGTAGTGCAGGGGCAGGAAGGTCTTGACGAAGCCGGCCATCTGCGGCTCGAACTTCGATTTCCGCTTCCCGGTGCCGCTGGCCCCCATGGCGCCGAACGTGCTGCCGTGATAGCCGCCGTAGCAACTGACGACCTTGTACTTGCCCGGCCGGCCCGTCTGCTTGAAATATTGCCGCACGAACTTCAAGGCCGACTCGATCGATTCCGACCCGCCGCTGTAGGGCTTGACGAACTTCAGCGCCCCCGGCGCGACGGCGCCGAGCTTCTCCACCAGCTCCAAGGTCACGTCGCTGATGCCGTGCAGCGGCGGGGCGAAGGTCATCCGCTCGAGCTGCTGCCGCAAGGCGGCCATCACGCGGGGATGGCGGTGGCCGAGAACGGCCACGAAAATGCCCCCGATGGCGTCGAAATAACGCCGCCCCTCGAGGTCCCAATAATACAGCCCCTCGGCACGCTCGAACACCAGCGGATGGCGGAGGAATTCCTCCGTCTGCTGGTAGTCCAGGAAGGTCCGTTTCAACAATTTCTCGTAGCGGGGAGATAGCTTCATGACATGGCCTCGATCAACTGGGTAGAAGTCTCGATGAGCTTTTCCAGGCAGCCGGCCTGGAACAGCGCGATTTCGACCTGGTAGGAGCGTGTGGCGTAGTCGGCCGCCGGGGGCAAGTAGCTGTAATGGCCGTTGACGATGTTCATCACCGCCACGGTGCTACGGGGAAAGCGGCGGCGGAGTTCGATCTGCAAACCGCTATGGGCCTCGGCCGGGACGCCCAGCAGCACCGCGTCGCCCAGCCGCCAGATCCACAGCGGCAGGTTCAGCGTGGGGCCGTCGCCCAGGCTGCGGCGCTGGTGAAGGCGGCGGCGGAGGCGTTCGGCCAGCACGGGGTCTCGGCAGTCGCGGAGTTGGGCGGCCAGCACGTCGGCGGAGGGCAGTTCCTTGAGGGTCAGGGGGACGCTGGCTTCCATGGCGCGCAGGTTGCGCGGCGGCGGGACGGGGGTTTCCCGCCAGGTGGCCAGCGTGGCCCCCGATTCGACGGCCGCCGCGAAGCGCAGGGCCTGGCCCGGCGGCAGCATCCCCTCCAGCGCCGAGAGCGCAGCATAACCGAGTTGGCGGCCGTTGGCGTCGGCCACGGCGGTGCGATCGTCGTAGCCGCGCCGCGGCCCGAGTTCCCCGGCTGCCCCCAGCAGGAACAGGCACGGTGCGCCGCCGCTGGCCTGCTCCACCGTCTCGCGCATCGCCCCCACGTAGTCCGGCGAGATCAGCCGGTTGCCGCCGCCGAGGGTCGTGGGATGGCAGGCATAGTTGACCACGGTGGCCAGGCATTTGCCTTGCTCATCACTAACACGGCCGACGAGAACAGCATCGTCGGCCGGCGGCTGTGGATTGAACCCGCACAGGACCCGCGTGCCGCCGGGCTCGGGCAGATCGCGATTGCAGGCCAGGTCGCAGCGGCCGGTGGTCCACTGGAGCGTGGCCGGGCGGGCGGCGGCCAGCGCCTCCCGCGCGGCGACCGTGGCCGCGGCGCGAACCGCCTCCAGGTAGGGCCGAATCAGCGACCCACCCGGCCGGTCGGCATATTGCAGCGAAACGGACGGGCCGGAATGGGTGTGAACGAGGTGGACCATCAGCCGCGCAGTCGCCAGCTTCAGCTCCGCCGACAAATAGCCCCGCAGGAACCATTCGTCCTCGGCCGCGATCCACCAGCCCAGGTCCAGGCTGAGCAAGACCAGGGGCTCGGCCCCCTCGGCCTCCTGGAAAGTCAGCGCCGTGGCGTACAAGGGGCGATGAATCCCCTCGGCCACGTCGTGGGCTGCGCAGCCCCACATCCGCGCGTAGATGCCCGGCGGCGGCGTCATGTCGCGACGGGCCACGCCGATGCGTCCGCCGAAGGCCCCTTGGCGGACTTCGAGGATCGGCTCTTTACTGCTCATCGCGCACCTTGGCGGTGGCGGTGACCAGGGAGAGGCCGCCGTCGCACAACAACGTGCTGCCGACCATGTTGCGGTTGCGGGGATCGCACATGTGGGCGACGTGGAAGGCGACTTCCTCCGAGGTCATAATTTCGCCGATGGGCACCTTGGCTTCGGCGCCTTTGCGCAGGGCGGGGTCTTCGGCCCAGTTCTCCCGGCTCACGCCCGCATCCACCCAACCCGGCGCCACCTCGTTGACGAGGATGCCGCGGGGGGCGTACTCCAGGGCCATGCAGAGGCAGAGCATGCGGAGTCCGGCCTTGGCCACGCAATAGGCCGGCACGTGGGAGTGCGGCGTATGGGCGGCCCAGGAACCGATGAAGATGATCCGCCCCGGTTTGCCGCGGGCCAGCAGCCGCCGCGCCCCGGACTGGGCCACGTGAAACGCGCCCATGAGATTGACGTCCAACAGTCGCCGCAGATCGGCGCTGGTCAAGTCGGTTACCGGCTGGATTTGCGTGATGGCGGCGTTGGGGATCACCAGCGTCGGCAGGCCCAGATCGTCTTCGACGCGGGCGACCCAGGATTCCACGGCGTCGGCATCGACGACATCGACCAAATCGAAGCGGCCACGGCAGCCCAGCTTCTCGATGCCCTCCAACAAGGGCGCCGCACGGCCCTTGTCGCTGCGGCCGCAGAGGGCCACGTCGGCACCGCGGCCGGCCAATTCGATGGCGCAGGCGCGGGCGATGTCGCCCAGCCCGCCGCTGATGATTGCCACCTGACCGGTCAACGGCAATTTGGCCATGGCGTGTTCCTTTCTTTTGGGGACTAGGGGGCTGGGGGCTAAGGACTGGAGAGGCAAGTTGTTATTCTCACCGATGTACAGGATCGCTGTCAAGCCGTTTCTTGGTATTACATCACAACATATTGTGGTATAACGTGTTATGTCACTACAAGTAATCCGTATCAAGCATCTATCTTGCTATTAACATTGATAACAAATATACTCGATACCGTAGCGGCCACCGGTCCCCCGCCTCCAGCCCCCAATCCCTAGTCCCCAGCATGAACACGTGGGTCGATTACATCCGTGGCGACCTCCAGGCCCACATCGCCGCCGGCGGGCCGCTGCCGGCGCCGCTGACGCTCGACGGGCTGTCCGGGCACTACGGGGTGAGCATGACGCCGATACGCCGGGCGGTCCGCGAGTTGATCGCCGACGGCTATCTCCGCCGCCGCGAGAATGGCCGGCTGGCGGTCAATTCCCGGCGCTTGGGCCGTCCGGCGAAGAACCAGCCGCCCGCGCCCCCTCCGCCCCGCGACTACCCCAGCGAGATCCGCCGCTGGCTGGCCGAGGTGAGCCTGGCCGGCCGGGCGCTGTTCGTCCGTGAAGAGGAGACCGCGGTGCGGTTCGCCGTGAGCACGACGGCCGTGCGCCACGTGCTGCACGAGTTGGCCGGGGCGGGGCTGTTGGAGCACATTCCCCGCCGCGGCTGGCGCTTGCGCCCGTTCCGCCGCAAGGATCTGGACGATTACGTCCGCGTCCGCGAACTCCTGGAGCTGGAGGCCCTCGAGGCGGCCTGGCCGCACCTGGAAGATCAGCGGCTGGAGGCGATCTACCGGGGCAACGTCCTTCCCGCAGGCGCGGAGGAGCGGCCCCGGATCGACGGTTCCCTGCACGACTATTTGATCGAGATGGCCGACAACTCGTACATTCGCGATTTCTTCCGCCGCCACAGCCAGTACTACGAGATCCTGTTTCAATGGGAGAGTATGGACCGCGTCGCGGCCCTGGCGGCGGTCCGGCAGCATCGGGCGATTCTCGAGGCACTGCGGCGGCGCGATCGGCCGGCCGCCCGCGCGGCGCTGGCGGCCCACATTCGCTACAGCCATCCCCTGCTTCACGAGCAACTGACCGGTGCGCAAACCGCGCCGCGGTGAAAAGGCCCCTCTCTGGCGACCGGCGGGGAGCCCTGCGCACGCGCCGCTACGGCCGGCCGGGGTCCTTCGCCTTGGGCTTGTCCGCCTTGCCGGTCTTTCCCGGCCGCGGCGACGTCCCCGGCGGCTTCTTCCCGTGCTGGAAGCGCTCAAACAGCGTCCGCAATTGCTTCTGCATGTCTTCTCCGGGCAGGCTCATGAGGTGGTCGCGCTGCTGGTCGCTGAGCCCGTGCTCGAAGAAGTGGGCCAACTGCTCGTCCAGGTTGGGCAGCAACGAGCCTGCGCCGTGGCGGGCCGCCTGGCGAATCCACTCAGCGACCAACTGCCGTTGTTCGGCGAGCGGTCTCCCCTCCAGGCGTGCGCGGGTCTGGGGCGAAAGCCCGCCACGGAAATCGGCCAGGTCGTCGCTGTCCAACAGCCCCAGCGTCGCCGCCGCGTTGGCCTGCTGCCAGCGCTCGTAGAGCGAGCCCAGCACGATGCGGTGCCGCTCGGCGGGCCCCAGCTTGGAAATCTGCTGCTTGCGGGTCTCGGACGTCGGCGTCATCGCCAGCACGCGGTCGGCGTGCCGCTGCGCGTAGCGATCGATCCAGCGGGCAATCGCCTCGCGGTCCTGGGCACTGAGTTGCCGGGCGGCGTTGACCGCCTGCTCCTTTTGCAGTCTCTTGATCTGCCGGATCCGCTCGGCCGGCGGCAATTCCTTCAGGTCCGCCGGATAGGTCGGCAGCCCGGAAAGCCACTGGCAGTAGTGCGCCAGCACGCTGCGGAGTCGCGCGGCATGGGCGTCGTGCTCCAGTTGCTCGTGCAACTGCCGCAGCCGCTGTTGCTCGGCCGGATCGAGTTTCTGGAACTGTTGCTGCCGGTTCCACAACTGGTCCTTTTTAGCGGGAGTCATGCCCTTGATCCGCTCGCGGCGGGCGGCCAGCGATTCCGCCTCCTCGCCGCCGCCAGCGTCCCCTTCCCCGGGGAAGAGCTTTTCCAACAACTTGAGAAACTTCATCCCCCCGCCCGGCGCCTCGGTGTCGATCTCCCGGTACTGGTCGAGGTTCTCCAGCAACGGCAAGTCGCGGAGGAGTTGGCGGTTGGCGTCGGGCAGCAGCGCCAGGACGGTCAGGAAGCCGGCCAGGCCGGCCGCCGCCAAGCCGGCCACCGCCAGGAGCCGGCCGCGGCGACGACGCCGGGGCGCCTCCGCCCGCGCGGCCTCGGCGTCCTTGGCCGCCGCCACGGCAACCATCTCCAGCGTCGTCTGCGTGAAGCCATCGCGGACCGGGGGCGTATCCAATTCGTCCAAGAGCTCCCAAGTGCGGTCCAATCCCTGCAAGGCGGCCCGCACCCGCGGATCGTTGGCCAGCAATTCCTCGACGCGACGGCTCTCCGCGGCGTCCAGCTCGCCGTCCAGATAAGCCACCAGTCGTTCCTGGATGGTGGGATCGAGCGCGGAAGGCGGAGGGCCACCCAGAGGGTACCCGGCGGAAGGCGGAAGGGGCGCGGGGCTGGGACCGGATGCTGGCGGTTCGGCCTGCGGCCTTCCGCCTTCTGCCTTCCGCCCTCCGCCTTTATCCTCCATCCTTTCTCCTTGATCCTTCATCCTTCAAAATATGGTTCCAAGACCTCGCGGAGGCTCTCGCGGGCCCGCGACAACAGCGACTTCACCGCGGGGAGCGAAAGTTCCATGGTTTCGGCAATCTCGGCGTAACTCATGCCCTCGAATTTGTTCAAGAGCACGGCCAGCCGCTGCCGCTCGCCCAACGTCTCCATGGCGACGCGGACCACCTGGCGGACTTCCGCCTTGTCGAGTTGCCGGGCCGGCATTTGGCCGCTGCTGGCGGCGATCATCTTGTCCAGGGTGCGGACGCCCATCGAGCCGCTCTCGCGGAGGGCCAATTGGATCTCGTGGCGCCGGGCACGGTTGCGCAGGGCGTTCAGCGCCGCGTTGTTGGCGATGGTGAACAGCCAAGTGGCGAACTTGGCGCCGGCGGCGTACTGCTTCCGCGCCCGGAAGACCCGCAGAAACACCTCCTGCGTCAGGTCTTCGGCCAGCTCGCGGCTCCCCACCAGGTGCTCCAGCACCCGCACCAGGCGCGGCTGGTAGCGGACCACCAATTCCTCGAAGGCCGCGGCGCTATCGTCGCGGACTTCGAGCATCAGCCGCACGTCGGGATCCAGGGCGTATCTTTGGGCAGACGACTCGCTGACGACCACAACGGCCCCCGTCACTGGTAGCGGTCCCGTGGTTCCCCGGCGTGGCGTCGGGGCTCAGCTATCAGTGTAGTCCAACCGCGGCATCGACGCTACCCGTCCGGATACCCCCCCAGGGCCTGTTCGGTCTCGGCGTCGAAGAACTGCGCGGCGTCCATGGCCACCGCCAACAGGACCGGCTGCCCCACGGCCAGCCCACAGGCGGCGTCCGTGCGGGCCACCAGGGCGTTGGCACCGGCTCGCAGCGAGACATGCGACACCGGACCGAGCCGCTCGACGGCCTCGACGGTGGCCGGCAGCCGTGCTCCGGGTGCTGTCGCCTGCGTTTCCGCCCCCACGGCTGTCAGATGCTCGGGACGAACGCCCAAGAGAATAGGCCGACCGACGTGCGCCGCCAAGGCGGCCGTGCGGGCGGCGGGGATCGGCAGCGCGATCGGGGCAGCATCGCCTGGGGTTTCCGCGACCACGAACCGCAGGCCGCCGTCGTGCCGCTCCATCCGGCCGGCGAGGAAATTCATCGGCGGCATGCCGATCAGCGCGGCCACGAAGCGATTCGTCGGCCGGCGGTAGAGGGTCAAGGGGTCGGCCACTTGCTGCAAGCGCCCCTGGCGGAGGACCGCCACCCGCTGGCCCAGCGTCATGGCCTCGGTTTGATCGTGGGTGACATAGATGGTGGTTGTGCCCAGGCGGTCGTGGAGGCGGCGGATTTCGCCTTGCAGTTGGCTGCGCAGGGAGGCCTCCAGGTTCGAGAGCGGCTCATCGAAGAGGAAGAGTTTGGGCTGGCGGACCAGGGCCCGGCCCAGGGCGACGCGCTGCCGCTGTCCGCCGGAGAGTTGGCCGGGGCGGCGGTCCAGGAGGTCGTCGATGCCCAGCGTGGCGGCGGCGGCGCTGACGCGGCGTTGGATTTCCGCCTTGGCGGTCCGCCGCAGAGTGAGGCTGAAGGCCATGTTGCCGTAGACCGACAAGTGGGGATAGAGCGCGCCGTGTTGGAAGACCATGGCGACGTGGCGCTGGCGGGGCGGCAGGCCGTCCAGCACCTGCCCGTCCAGGACGATGCTGCCGCGGCTGGGCGGTTCCAGGCCGGCGATCATCCGCAGGACGGTCGTCTTGCCGCAGCCCGAGGGGCCCACCAACACCAGCACCTCGCCGTCGGCGACTTCCAGGGAGAAGTCGTCCACGGCGCGGACGCCGCCGGGGAAGGTCTTGGCGAGGTGACTGAGGGTGAGGGTCATTCTGGCGATTGTCCCGTGCGGGAACTGGTTTGGCAAGCGCGTCCGCGGAGAGAAGAAGTTGCCACGGAGACCCGGAGGGCAGGGAGGGAAAGAACGGATTCCCGATTGGAGAGAGGGACGTTACGGCGGCACGATCACGTCGGCCAACAGGTACTTCCGCAACGACTTGACCACGGTGTTGAAGCGCACGCGGTCCAAGGGCTTGACGAGATAGCTCTCGACGAAGAGGTTCTCGCCCTTGAGGACCTCCCACTGGGTTTGCGACGAGGTGAGCACCACGACGGGGATGCGCCGCAGTTGCTTGTCCTGGCGGATTTCGGCCAACACGTCGCGGCCGTCTTTTTTGGGCAGTTGCAGGTCCAGGAGGATCACGTCGGGCCTGGGGGCGCGGGCGAAGTGGCCCTGGTGGCGAATGAACTGCATCGCCTCCTCGCCGTCGCGCACGAGGCTCACCCGGCAAGGCACCTCGCCCTGCTTGAGGACCTCGATGGCCAGCCCGGCATCCTCCAGGTCATCCTCGACGAGAAGGACTTCCATGGGCCGGCCGATCAGCGCAGGCTTGTTGCTCATGGCCGGTGTGTCCCCGATCACTTCTCTTGCGGCGCGGCGTCTGGTTGGACGGTTTCCCGCCCCCCTTGGACGCGCTGGTTGCCGAAGTAGACGCGGCCGCCCTGATCGACCCAGCCCGGCGCGGCGCCGCCGAGGAGGCGGCTGTTGTAGACGTGCGTCTCCGAATACGGCACGGTCAAGAGGCCGGCCACGCCGTTGCCGGCCGCTCGGCAGGAGTCGACGGCCACCTGGGAGGCCCCGCCCACGGCGATGCCCCAGCGGCCGTTGTCGCGACACTCGACCGCCGAGAGGCGGACGTTCCGCGCGCCATTCAGGGCGTTGACGCCGTCGAGTTGATAGCGCCGGACGGTCAGGCCGGAGATGGTCACGCGGTCGACCTGGAACAGCGTAATGCCGGTGGGCAGCGAGGCGTAGGTCAACTGGTGGTTGATCGGCAACTTGCCCGCATCGACGCGGAAGAGGATGTCGCCCTGGAAGAGGCACCATTGGCGGGGCTGGAGCTTGGGCGGGCTGGCGGCCTGGGAGCCCACCGCCACCTGGGGCGCCGGGCGATCGTCGAGAAACAACTGCTGGAACCCCATCTGCGGCGGGCGAAAACGATAGACTCCGCCGCCGACGTGCGTCCACTGTTGGACCGGCACCGGCGCCGAGCCATCCAGCACCGCCCCGTTGCCCACGATCAACAGCGGCTGGCGGGCCGTCCCGCTCAGTCGCAGCCCGCTCAGGCTGACGCTCTCGCGATAGGGCTGGCCGGTGTCGCCGGCCAGCACGATGTGGTCGCCGCCGACCGCCAGCCGCAGGGCCTTGGCGATGGTCCGCAGCGGGCCGTTGGCGGTGACGTTCTTGGCCAACTCACCCGTGGAGCGGTCGTCGCCGCCGGTATTACTGACAAAAATGTCCCGTCCGGCCGCCGGGCCACTGAGCACCAGCAGCAGGACCAGAACGACACCCGTTTTTCCCATCACCGCGACTCCCCGGGGGATGTTTCTTATCCGCTGGTAATTGTACCATAAAGATTGAGGAAAAAGGGGGAAGGATCGAGGAGTCGCGGCCCCACGCTTGCGGTTTCGCAGGAATTATCATGCGTGTACAAATCAACGGCCAAACGCTGGAACTGCACCAAGGCGACATCACCGCCGAGCAAGTCGATGCGATCGTCAACGCGGCCAACAGCCGCCTGGCGGGCGGGGGCGGCGTGGACGGCGCCATTCACCGCCGCGGGGGGGCCGCCATCATAGCCGACACCGCCGCCAAGTACCCCGACGGCTGCCCCACCGGCTCGGCCGTCATCTCGATCGCCGGCAACCTGCCGGCCAAGCACGTGATCCACGCGGTGGGCCCGGTGTGGAGCGGGGGGCATCGCGGCGAGCCCGCGCTATTGGCCGGGGCCTACAGCCGCGCGTTGGAGCTGGCCATGGCGGCCGGCTGCCGCAGCATCGCCCTGCCCGCCTTGAGCACCGGCGCCTATCGCTATCCCATGGACCAGGCGGCGCGGATTGCCTTGGCGACGGCGATCGATTTTCTCCGCCGCCACGGCCACCCGGAACTGGTTCGCTTCGTGCTCTTCGACGCCGGGGCCTTCGCGGCCGCGTTGGAAGAACTCGTGGCGGCTAGCGGCGGTCAAACCAACTGACCACCGCGCCCACGATCATAATGCCGAGCGAGACGCCGACCGCCACGGCGATCGACCAGCGGGCTTCGTTCTCGGTGTTCACGTAGGCATCCGAGAGGGTGCTCCAGGCGTAGGAAAGGCCGGCGTAGAGCATGAACAGGCTGGAAAGGCAGAAGACCAGCGGCGTCCACGGATACCAGGGCACGCGATACGGCCGCGGCGTCTGCGGATCGCGCCAGCGGAGCACCAGCAAGGAGACGCCGACCAACAGGAAGAAGAGATAGAAAACCGGCGTCGTGAAAATCACCAGGCTCTCGAACCCGGAGCCGCTCAGTCCGAAGCCCACGACCAGCGCCAGCGTCACGGCCGCCTGAAGCGCCAGCGATCGGGCGGGGGTTTGCCATCGCGGGCTCCATTGGCCCAGCCAGGCAAACAGCCGATGTTCGGTCCCCAGGGCATAGTAGATTCTCGCCCCGGTGAAGATCGTGCCGTTGATGGCGCCCAGGGCGGAAATGCAGATCAGCAGGCTGATCAGCCGCTGGCCCCAGGGGCCCATCGCGATTTGCAGCACGTTGGCGGCCACCCCCTTCTCCCGCATGCCCGCCAGGCCCAAGGCATGGAGGAAGGCCAGGTTTACCAGCACGTAGATGAGCGTGACAGCCACGGTGCCCAGCAGCAACGCGCGGAGGATGTTCTTCTGCGGATTGCGGACCTCGGCGGCCACGAAGGCCATTTCAGCCCAGCCGCCGTAGGCGAAAAGCACGAAGATCATGGCCAGATAAAGGTTCAGTTTCATGGCAGGGGCGGCAACCGCCGGCGACGCTGCCGGGGCCGCGAAACAGATCCCCGCCACTACCACCGCGGCCAGCCCCAAGACCTTCACGGCGGTCAGCAGGTTCTGCGTCCACTTGCCTTCCCGCACGCCCAGGATGTTGATGCCGCTGAGGACGAGGACGGCCGCCATGGCGTAAGTCATCAACGCCCTGTAATCCTTGCCGATGGGCCACAGCCGATTGGCATAGTCGGCAAAGACATAAGCCAGGGCCCCGATGTTTCCCGGCCGAACCACCCAGAACTGGGCCCAAGCGAAGAGGAAGCCGGTCTTTCGACCCAAGGCCCGGGTGAGGTAGACATAGTCACCGCCGTCCAGGGGGTATGCGGTGGCCAGTTCCGCGTAACACAGGGCGCCGACCAGGGCCAGCACGCCCCCCAAGACCCAAACGCCCATCAGCCACCAGGCGTTGGGCACGCAGCCGGCAATCTTAGGGCTCGATTCATAGATGGCCGCCCCGATGATGATCCCCACGATGATCGAGGTGGAATCCAGCAGCGTCAACTGCCGTCGCGGGCCGGGCGTGCAAGGAGATGGCACGGACATGGCAGACCAGGATACCCGGGAAAGGATGAAGGATCAAGGAGGAAGGAGGAAGGAGGAAGGAAAGGTGGAGCGAGAGGGCGAAATCGCAAGCCGGCGGGCACGCCCCTTTCATCCTTTATCCTTGATCCTTCATCCTTCGTTTCCTTCCCCCCTTGTAGGGGTCCGCTTGGACCAATTGGCCGAACCTGCTAGAATGACGGCCTTGCCACGGCATGGGAGCAGCGCATGACGAAAAAAGAAGAAGCGATCGAAGTGGATGGGGTCGTGACCGAGGCCCTGGCCAACACGCGGTTTCGCGTGCAGTTGGACAGCGGCCACAAGGTGATCGCCCACGTCGCCGGCCGCATGCGCAAGCACTTCATCAAGATCGTGCCCGGCGACAAGGTTCGCGTCGAGCTGTCTCCCTACGATTTGACCAAGGGTCGAATCACCTATCGCGAGCGCTAGTCGTGGCGTTAGCTGCGTCGGGCCAGCCCCCCTTGCCATCGGCAGGCCCCTCCTCTTAATCCGCTGCCTCGGCTGTGGCTTGTGGGCGTATCTTGCGGTAAACTTAGGCTTCCGGGGCGCGGGCTTGACTGCCCGACCCCCGCGGCGGATTCGGCCCTGGCGACCTCGCTTGGCCCCCCCTGGGAAAGAAGGAGCACGCGATGAAGAAATTGCTGTCGTCGACCTTGGTTCTCCTGCTGTTATGGAGTGTCGGCGGCACGGGCCCAGCCCAGGAATATCGCTCCGGCGGCACAGGCCGGGCCAAGGCGGCGCGCGCCGGCAACGTCAAGCCGGCCCGAGGGGCCGCGGCCGCCAAGCCCTTCGTCACCGTGTCCTTTGCCGGCTACAACGCCCTGCGTGGACAGATCGACGCCGTGGGAAAGCTTGCCGGCAATCCCGGCCTGGCCCCCGGCCTGGAAGGCGTCGTGACGCTCTTGACCCAAGGCAAGGGGCTCGCCGGACTCGACAAGACGAGGCCCTGGGGCGCCGTGGTCCCGGTCAGCAGCCAGGACAGGACCTTCGATTTGCTGGCCGCCTCCTACTATGTCTTCGTGCCGGTGACCGACCTGAAGCAATTGGCCGCGCTGCTGCCCAATCCGGCCAACGGCAAGCCGCTCACTCCCGGCGCCGACGGCGTCTACGAGATCACGTTCCGTCCGGGCGACACCTTCTACGTCATGCAGAAGGGGAGTTGGGCCTTCCTTGCCGGCAACCGCGAGGTGCTCAAAGATGTCCCCGCTGACCCCGCGCCGCTGCTGGGCGACCTGCCGGGGCGCTACACGCTGGCCTGCCGGGTGTCGATGCGGGCCTTGCCGCCCCAGTTGCGCATGTGGATGACCGGCCAGGTGCAAATGTTCGCGCGGATGTTCCAGCAAGGGGGCTTCAACGGAAACATCGAGGACGAGGAAGGCGAGGTGATCGGGGGGGCGGTGCTCCAGCAGTTTCTGCAGAACGCGCCGGCGCTGATCAACGAGTTGGATGAAGTGCTCTGCGGGGTGGCGATTGCGGCGGACGGCAAGTCGGCCCATCTCGATTGCCGGCTGACCGCCGTAGCCGGCACGGCGACTGCGCGGAAATTCGCCCGCCTGAAGGGCACGACCACGCTGCTGGCCGGTTTCGGCCTGCCGGAGGCGGCCGTGACCGCCCACTGGGTCGCCGCCATGGACGACTTCGACCTGGCCCAGGCCACCAATTCGCTGGCCGGCTTCCAGGCCCAGGCCGCCCGAAGACTCGAGGATAGCGAAGACCTGACCAAGGATCAGGCGCGGGTGGCCAAGCAGTTGCTCTCCGATGCCGTCGCCGTGGTGCAGAAGACGTTGCAGGGGAAGAAGATCGACTGCGGCCTGGCCTTCTCGTTGCGGCCGCGGGCCTCGACGCTCCTCTGCGGCGGCGTGATCGCCGGCGGCGAAAACCTCGACAAGGTGGTCAAGCGATTGATCGCCCAGATCCGCGCCGATGATCCCGACTCGACCAAGTCGCTGAAACTCGACGCCGAGGTCCACGACGGCGTCCACTTCCACGTCGCCGCCACTTCCCTCACCTCCGAGGACTTGGTGGTGCTGCTGGGCACGCGGATCGAGGTGGTGCTGGGCATCGGCCCCGACCGGCTCTACTTGGGCGTGGGCGGCCACGCGCTGGCTGCGCTGAAGGAGGCCATTACGAAGTCGAAGGCGGCCGCGGGCGAAGAGGTCCCGCCGTTGCGGATCGCGGTGGCCGGCACGCCGCTGGCCGCCTACGCCGCCGCGACCTTGGAAGGCCCCGACAAGCTCAAGGCGGCGAAGATCGCCAACCTCTTGAAAAAATCCCCCGCGCAGGACCACGCCACCTTGACCGTCACGGCCGTGCCCCAGGGCGCCCTGGCGCGGTTGGAAATCGAAGAGGGCCTGTTGAAGGCCCTGGGCCGCGTCGTCCCCACGTTGCTGCTGCCGGACCCGACCGCGACGCTGCGGGGCAGCATCCCCCTGCGCGGTTCCAAGGGCGGCGAAAAGGGGGAACCCGACCCCTTCGATAACGATTAACGGGGGACTGTCCCCTGTTTGACCAGAAATCAGGAGTGTCCCATTAAAGGAGTCCATCATGCGCTACAGTCTGCTTCGCCATCTGTTGGTCGGGTTTGTTGTCCTGGGCGGCCTGGCCGTCGGCGGGCCGCGGGCCGCCGAACCGCCCTCCTGGCCGCGATTCCACGGCCCCACGGGCGATAACATCTCGCCCGACACCGGCCTGCTGGCAAAATGGCCCAAGGAAGGCCCGAAACTCCTCTGGACCGCCAAGGACCTCGGCGAGGGCTTCTCCTCGGTCGCCCTGGCCGGCGGCCGCATCTACACCAACGGCAACAAGGACGACAAGACCACCATCACGGCCTTGGACCTCGATGGCAAGGTCCTCTGGCAACGGCCCAACGGCGCGGCCTGGAGCGGCGGCCGTCCCGGCACCCGCTCCACTCCCACCATCGACGGCGATTGCCTCTACGACGAAAGCCCGCTGGGCGAGGTGGCTTGCCTGGAGACCAAAGACGGCAAGCCCCTCTGGCACGTCAATATCCTGGAGAAGTTTGCCGCCGAGAACATCAAGTGGGCCCTGGCCGAGTCGCTCTGGATCGACGGCCAGCACGTGATTTGCTGCCCCGGCGGGCCGCAGACCGCCGTGGTCGCGCTGGACAAGAAGACGGGCGAGGTGGCTTGGAAATCGCCCCCGACGGGCGACGCGACCGCCTACGCCTCGCCCGTGGTGATCCAGTACGGCGGCCTGCGGATCGTCCTGACCATGACCGCCAAGGCGCTGATCGGCGTGGACGCCGACTCCGGCGCGCTGCTGTTCCGCTATCCGCACGAAACCTCCTACGACGTCAACGCCCTGATGCCGCTCTTTCACGACGGCCGCATCTTCATCAGCTCCGGCTACGGCGCCGGCTCCGAGCTGCTGAAGCTCACCGTCGCGGGAAAGAAGGCCAGCGTCGAGCAAGCGTGGCAGAACAAGGACCTCGACAATCATCACGGCGGCGTGATCCTCCTGGACGGCTATCTCTACGGCTCGGCCTTCAAGCCGGGCGAGCATTCCTGGGTCTGCCTCGACTGGAACAGCGGCAAGACGATGTACCGCGCCCCCGGCGTGGGCAAGGGCTCGCTCACCTGCGCCGAGGGAATGCTCTACACCTACAGCGAGAACGGCAAGGTGGGCCTCGTGCGGGCCACTCCCGACGGGCACGAAGTGATCAGCCAGTTTCATATCCCCCAGGGCGGCGAGGGACCCTGTTGGGCCCATCCGGTGGTATGCGGCGGCCGGCTTTACCTCCGCCACGGCAATTTTCTTTACGCCTACGACGTGAAGGCGCCGTAGTATCCCGCTATCTTGACGCCGCGCGGCGACCGGATAGAGTACGAGGAGCCGCGTCAATGCAAAACCCAGCGCCGCCTCGACCCATGCGATCGACCCTGCCACTCGTCGTTGCCCTGCTCCTGGCCAGCAGTGGTTGTTTGCATCCGGCTGGAAACGGGCCGGTCATCGTAGTCACGGCCTCGTATCCGGGGGCAAGCGCCGAGGTGATTGCCGACACGGTCGCCGCGCCGCTGGAGCAGCAGATTCTCGGGGTCGAATCGATGCTGCGGCTGGAGTCCGAGTCTCGCAACGACGGCAGTTACGTCGCTTGGGTGCGATTGCAGCCCGGCGCCGATGCGAAACTCGTCGCGACGCTGGTCCAGAACCGCGTGGCGCTGGCCAACCCGGACTTGCCCGAAGCCGTCGCGCGCGGCGGCGTCACGGTAACGGCCAGGGCCGCGAAAGAAGTCGAAAAGGACGCGGCCATTGCCCTGGAAGATCGCGGCGGCCAGGGCCAGGATGCCCTGCAGCAGTTCTCCCAGGCCGTCTTGAAGCGACTCGCCGCGGAAGGGGCGATCGTGAAGCCCGCGGTCTTCCCCGGCGCGAGCAAGCCGCAACTCAGCCTGCAAATCGACCGGCAGAAGTGTGCCCGGTACGGGGTGTCGATTGCCGACGTGACCAAGGCCGTGCAGGCGGCCCCTCCCGGCAGCAAGATCGGCGCCCTGGAGAAGGTTTCGATCCGCTTGGCCGACGGCAAGGCCATTGCCCTGGGCAGGGTGGCGACGCTGGATCGGGTGATTTGCCCCGCCGGGGTGTACCGCGTCGACATGTACCCGGCGGTGCGGATCAGCGGTTCGCCCCCGGAGGGAATGACGCGGGAGGCGGCCGCGGCGCGCTGGGCCGAGTTGGCTGAAGCCGAGCGGCAGCAGCATGCGGCCGGCCTCGCGGTGGTCAACCTGACCTCGCCACAGTGAGCGGGGCCGGTGGGAACGAGAACGATCAAAGGAGTGGGAGCTTTTCCGCGGACCCGGAAACGAAGACTCTCGACCGTTTTTTGCGTCCCGATTCCGACCGGCAACCGCGCGCGGTGGGGATATTTCACCAAGCCCGACCGCGTTGCCTGGCCTTAAAGTTAATAATTAAAGCCTGGCCCCGATCCGCACCTTCTGCGTCGTCAAGGTCGGCAACCAGTTCCTGGATCTTCTTCCGGTAGGTCACCTTGCGCTTGGTATCGGGGTTTTTCGGAGGTGGGGACATCGTTTCCTCGTATGACGATGCCAAGCCGGAACCGGCTAATGCCTTTTTCCGCAGGCTTTCGTACTTCTTGATGACCTGCTTCGCCATCGCCGTGGAAAGCGGCTTCACGTTGGTGCGAAGCTTGCTGCCCAACCGCTGCTCAGGCGAAAGCAACCTTCCGTCCTCCGCTGACTGCTTGCTGTCCAATGCGAACGTCATGACCAAGCGCAAGTCGCTGTATCCGTCGTTGCGGATGAGGATGGGTGCTCGATCATACTTGAGGGGCTTTGTCGGCTTCCACTTCACCTCACGAATCCGAACCCACTTCCCTTTCCCTTTGTCGTACTTCATCCACCTCTTCACGACCGTGATGGGCGGGGTGAGCAGCACCAGCCGAGTCCCGTCATCTGCGCCTTGGACAAACGCCAGCCTCGCGCCCTTGAGCTTGTGGGCATTCCTCGGGTGAAGAAGGTTCCAGGAGTGGCATCCCGTGCATCCGAAGCTCCCGACCTCGTAAAACGGGTCGGCCCGCTGGTCGCCTGAGTTCTTCGGCCGGCGCAGGTGGACGAAGTATATGTCGGGTTTCACCATATCAGTTGTTCCTTGCCAAGAGTGTGATTCCCTGCTTCCGTAGCCAGCTGAGGAACTTGCGGGGATTGCTGAACGTCGGCGGCACTGCGCTGCGCTGGATGAAGCCGTCCTTCACCGACAGCCCGCCCCATGAGGCGAGCACCTCCCGCCGGACGCGATATGCGCCACTGCGCCACTCTCCTATGGGCAGGCAACGGTCGAACCGCCCCGATACGCCAGACTTGGCCCGCACCACGATGTCGGTCTCACCCCGCTTCGCTTTGCGGACGTGGGCGTTCTCGTGCCACCGCTCTGGCGGCATGTCGCCTACGGGAACCACCTCCCGGACGACGAACGTGCCCATCAGGGCATAGACCAGCCTGTGCTCGCATCGGTGAACCGGGCGCAGGCCGCCGTAGAACACCAGCAGGTCGCCGTCGCCCATGTTCACCATCCCCGCCCCGCGGCGACTGCCCTCGTCGCCATAGGTCAGGCACTCGAAGTCCGGGTCCAGGTGCATGGAACGTTTGACAAGCTCCTGTGGAAACCGCAGATCGTCGCCAAGGTCGCAGTCGTGCTCTCCGCAAAACCGTTGCAGGGCGGGAAGCACCTCGCCGTAACGGCGTTCAAGACCCGGGTGGAAGTGGGTGCCGAGTTTCTCCGGAATGGGAACATACACGAAGCGCCCCTCGGCATCGACGGGGGCATTCCAGCCGCCGTACGCCTGGTCTACGCCGATCCTGACAAGCAGTGCTTTCATCTCGAACCGTTTGTTAGGTTGCGGGCCATGCCGGAATCCTTACAACCTCCACCTCGTACTCACGACATCGCTTCTCGACTACCGATGCGATTGAACGCGCAGCAAGTAGAGTTCGCACCTCGGACACGCGCCATCCGCACAAATACGCGATCAGTGCCCGGTACTTCATACATTGAAGTGGCCCGGCGACTTCCGTCCTATCGCAGTCAACTTCAACCTCTACCGTTACCGGACGACCATCCACGTCCTCCAAGAGGACATCTATTCTGTCGCCCGTTGCAAAGGGATACTCGACCTCAACGGTACGAAGGCCGCCCTCCTTGAGAGCTTCTTCGGGGTGTGCTGCAATGTACTCCTTGAGCGACTTGTGAGTCGGCCCTTCACCACCACCGTGACCGCCCGTCGATCGGCTACGTCGCAAAATGCGTTTTATGTCGTTCTGGGAGGCCAGAAAGGCGGAATGGATGGCCTCATATTCGCCGAGCGATAATCGCTTCACGCCTGAGTTCTGGTCGCCGAAACCGCGAAAAGGATACTGTTCGGAGTACCCGAGAATGCGTGCGAGATCCCGCCTATGGATGAAACCTTTGCTGTTTATCACCCGACCGTCCGCTTTGCAACGCCACCAAATCTGGGAGCCGTCTGCGTAGGTGTCAGGGAGACTTCCTACGAGATTTGCCGGGGCAGTCGTAATCTTGGCGAGGGCGACCACCCCTTGTTGCCCTGGCTTGCGAGGTATTCGATGCAGTTTCCCATCCGCTGTTCTCTTGACTATGGTTCTTCCGGACTTTGCCTCGTAGATGAACAGCATGTCGCCGGGCTGCATTTCGTCCAACACGGCTTGCTTCTTGTCGGGAACCCACGCCCCCGTGTTGGAGAATCTGTTCTTTTCGTCAACGAGCGGGGGCCAATGAGTGGTAAGCCAATACTTCATGGTCGCTCCAATTCCTGGCACCGGCCTTGGTTAAGCGCCTGCTCGAAAAGAACCAGCGTACCACGGATACCGGACAGATACCAGTTCCATGTTCCGCAGGTCTGCCGGCGGCCGTCTTCGGCGTATCGGGTAGTGTGCGGCGGCCGGCTCTATCTCCGCCACGGCAACCGCCTGTGAGCCTACGACGTGAAGGAACCCTAGACGTCTTCTCCGGTCGCGGGCGGCGGGGTGCAATTCTGCCAACGGTGTTGACAGTTTTACCGGTGATAGGGCGGTTCGCTCGAACAAAGCCCCCGAAAGCTGGCGCTGCAATTCCCGGAAGGACCAGCGTTCACGGGTGGCCACTCGCAGGTAGAATTCACGTTCTTCGTCACGCTTGCAACGGCTCATAATCAGCAAATTGTGGGTCCACGGCAATTCTCTCAGCAGCGGTGAGAGTTTTGGCTGGTCGTGATAAACCTCCCTGATCCCTCCTCCTTCCGCCCGTCCCCTGGTCCCTGACCCCTGGCCCCTGGCCCCTGATCCCCTACAGCACGGCGGCCCGCTCCTCGCCGCTGCGGGGGCCCAGATTGCCGTAACGATGATAGTCGAAACTGATGCTCTGCTCCTGGACGTACCAGAGCAACTCGACGTGGCCCTCGATTAAGACCGGCTGCGAGGCCAGGTAGACGCCGGAGACCGCGGCGGCCTGCTGGACCACCGCGGGCACGCGATCCGCGGCGGCGAAACGCACGCGATCGGTGCGGCGCTCGCGGACCACCGAGGCCAGGGCCTCGTCGCTCTCCTCGACGAACTCCAGCGAGTCCGGCCATAGCGGGATCAGCGTCCGCAAGAATTCTATAAGCGGCGATTGATAGCCCGGCGGCGTGGAAACCGTGATGCGGCAGCCCACTGTCTTGGCCGCCGAGAAGCGGGCGAGGACCTCGAAGGCCGTGTCGGCCGGGTGGATGCGGACGCGCAGCTCGCGGACCGGCAGATAGCGGCGGAAGTTGTCCTGGCCCACCAGGCGGAAATGGTCGTGCTGCGCGGCGAACTCCTCGGCAAAGTTCTTCGCATAACTGCCCACGGCGGCCAGCAGGCGGGGTAACTCGGCGGCGGGCACGGGACCGCCGCCCTGCAACCGCGCCCACAGGTCAGCAAGGAGCGGATCGGCAGGTGTTTCCGCCGCGCCGCCGCCCTCGGCGTCGGCCAGGTCCATGAACTCGGCGACGTAGTTGGGACCGCCGGCCTTGATCCCCGGACCGAAGGCCGACTTGCCCATGCCGCCGAAGGGCTGGCGGAGGACGACGGCGCCCACGGTGGTGCGGTTGATGTAGAGGTTGCCGGCGCGGATGCCGGCGAGCCATTGGCGGTGTTCGCGGTCGTCGAGGCTTTGCAGCCCGGAGGTCAGGCCGTAGCCGGTCTGGTTGACGATATCGATGGCCTCGGCGAGGCTTTCAAAGCGGATGACGGAGAGGACGGGGCCGAAGAACTCGGTGCGGTGGCTATAGCTGCCCGGCCGCACGCCGTATTTCACGCCCGGCGACCAGAGGTTGCGATTGTTTTCCAAGCGCCGCGGCAGCACGGCCCACGACTCGCCGGGATCGAGGGTCTTCAGGGCGTTGTCGAGGTCGCCGGTGGGCGGGCGGATGAGCGGACCGATCTTGGTCTTTAGTTCCCACGCCGAGCCGACGGTCATGCTCTGGACCGCGTCGCACAGGGCGTGCTTGAACCGCGCATCGTCGTAGACCTCGGCCTCCAGCAACAGCAGCGAGGTGGCCGAGCATTTCTGCCCGGCGTGGCTGAAGGCGGAATGGATCACATGCTTGATGGCCTGATCGCGGTCGGCCAGGGCGGTGACGATGGTGGCGTTCTTGCCGCCGGTCTCGGCGCTGAGGGCCAGCGAGGGCTTGTCGGCCAACATCTGCAGCGCGGTCTCGGTGCCGCCGGTGAGGATGACGGCATTGACGTCGGGGTGGTTGACCAGTTGCCGGCCTTCCTGGCCGCCGGAGCAAGGGAGGAATTGCAGGGTCTTTTGCGAGATGCCGCCGCGCCAGAACGAGCGGCAGAGTTCCCAGGCGACGAGGACGGCGTCGGAGGCGGGCTTGAGGATCACGGTGTTGCCGGCGGCCAGGGCAGCGGCCACGCCCCCGCAGGGAATGGCGATGGGGAAGTTCCAGGGCGAGACGACGGCGACCACGCCCTTGGGCCGGGCGCGGAGGGTGGGAAATTCCTGCCACCAGCGGGCGTTGGCCCGATAGAACTCGACGAAGTCGATGGCCTCGGAGACTTCCGGGTCGGATTCGGGGAGGGTTTTGCCGCCGTCGGCCAGGGCCGCCCCCATGAGGTCGGCGCGGCAACGGCGGAGTTCGTCGGCCACGCGGCCCAGCCGGGCGAAGCGCTCCGCGGGGGCCAGGGCCCGCCAGCCGTCCGGATCGGCCGCCGCGCAGGCCACGGCGCGATCGACGTCGCCGGGGTCGGCCTGGCGATAGCGGCCCACCACCACGCCGGGCCGCGAGGGGTCCGTGCACTCGCGCACTCGGCGGCCGTCGCGGATCTCCTCGCCGGCGACCACCAAGGGGATCTCGGCGGCCGCGCTGCCGTGGCGCGGCGCCCAGGCGGCCACCAGGTGCTTGGCCCAGTCGCTGTTGTGCGGCAGAGAGAAGTCGGTATCGGGCTCGTTTTCCAGGTGTTGCCAGCCGCGGGCGACCGCGTTGGCGGGCGGCGGGGGCAACTGGCGGTTCTGCGTCCGCCGCGCCGCCGCCGACACGTTCTCCGCGGCCGCCGCCGCGGCCACGAACTTTTCCTCCAGCCGCCGCCACTCCGCACTGCCGGCCGTGATGCGGAAGGCGTAGCGGAGGAAGTTCTCCGGGCCGGTGTTCTCGTCCAGCCGGCGAATGAGGTAGCCGATGGCGTTGATGAAGTCCTCCTTGTGGCACAACGGGGCGTAGAGCAGCAGGTTCTCGGTCAGCTCCAGCAGGGCGCGGCGCTGCGGATTGGCCATGCCTTCGAGCATCTCGAACTGCACGTGGTCCAGTACGCCGTTTTCTACGGCCAGCACGAGGGCGAAGGCCAGGTCGAAGAGGTTGTGGGAGGCGATGCCGACGCGGACCGCGGCGACGTTCTCCGGCTTCATCGCCTCGCAGACCATGCGATGGAAGTTGGCGTCGGTTTCGAGCTTGCTCATGTAGGGCGCCTGGGGCCAGCCCTTCTGCGAGGCCTCGCAGCGTTCCGACTCGAGGTTGGCGCCCTTGACGATCCGCAAGGTGATGGGGGCGCCGCCGGCGGCCACGCGGCCGCGGGCCCAGTGGCAAAGCCGCTTCTGATAGGCGAATGAGTCGGGAATATAAGCCTGCAGCACGATCCCCGCTGCCGCTTTCTCCAGCCCGGGGCGCTCCAGCGTCCGCATGAAGGCCTCGGCGGTGAGGTCCATGTCGCGGTATTCTTCCATGTCGAGATAGACGAACTTCGCCGCCGTGTCGCCGTCGGGCCGCGTGAAGCGGAGGTGCGCCGCGGTGCGGTAGAGCAACTCCAGGCGGTCGCAGAGCGTGGCCACGGTGTGGTCGCGGGCCAGGGGCGATATCTGCGAGTAGATCGTCGAGATCTTGATCGAGATGACCTCGACCTCGGCCGCTTGCAGGCCTTGCAGGTTCAACAGCAGGCGGTGCCGGGCTTCCTCCTCGCCGAGGATCGCCTCGCCGAGGAAGTTGACGTTCATCCGCACCCCCTCGGCGTGCCGTGCGCGGAGGTGTGGCAGCAGCGTCGCCGGCTCGGCCGGCAGGATGACGTTGGCCGTCTGCCGGCGCATCTGCTCCTTGACCGCGTAGACGGCGATTGCCGGCGCGCAGGGGCCGAACTTCTGCAAGGCCCGCAAGAGCACTTGTTGCAGCGGATTGAAGTACTGCGGGACGCCTTGCGACTGGACGATGTGAATGAACTGGCCCAGGGCCCGCCGCGGCGCCGCGGTGCGGAAGGCCTGGTCGGTCAAGAGGGCCAAGGTGGCCTTGTCCTGGGGATGCTGCAACATGCGGTCCAGTTCGGCCTGCTGCCGCCGCTCGGCCGGCGTTTGCAGGGCCACGACGCGGTCCTGCAAGCGGGCGGCCAGCAGCAGGGCCTTCTGGATGGCGGGCGGTTGGGGCGCGTGGGGATCGGGGCGGAACTGGGCCAGGAGCAATTCGAGGGAGTTGGGGCGGTGCATGGAGGTCAGAACTTAGTGCTTAGTGCTTAGAACTTAGAGGGGGCCGTCAAAGCCCGGATTATATCGCGGCCGGCAGCCGCACGGCAGGAGGGAGGAAGACGGAGAACTTAGTGCTTAGAACTTAGAGCTTAGAACTAAGTACTAAGAACTAAGCACTAAGAACTTCCTTTTGCCCACCCTATGGCTGTATCCACACCACCCGTTACCTCGCCACTGCTTGCTTGCCGTGAATCCACCATGCTATACTCCACGCCTGAGTTGTCACGGTTTATCAAACACCCTTTCCCACGAAGCGAGGCCCATCATGCGTCGGAAACATCGCCGGACGATCCCGTGGCTGCTGAGTGTTACCATGACTCTGACTCTTCTGCCGTCGCTGGCCTTCTGCCAGCCGATGGTCGCCCCCGAGATGATCGTCGACCTCGGCTACATCACGCCGGACACCGTGGCGGCCGTGGTGGCCTATCCGCGGTACGTCCTCAGCCACCCGGCGATGGAGATGCTGCCCGTGGAGGTGATCACGGCGTTGGGGGAAAGAGACTTCGGGATCGATCCGATCCAGGTCGAGCAGCTCTTGGCGATTAGCGAGCCGCCGCAGAGCGGGCCGCCCGGCGGGCTGGTCGTGCTGCGGCTGGCCGCGCCCGTGGCCGAGGACAAGCTGCACGCCCCGGCGTGGGACCACACGGTGGAAGCCCAGTTCGGTGGCAAGACCTATCGCCGCGGCGCCGGGATGACCGACGTGAGCATCTTCCGCGCCGACGACCACACGGTGCTCATCGGCACCGACCCGCTCTTGCGCAAGGCGCTGAACAACCACAGCAGTCCGCAAGACGGGGCGATGAGCAAGCTGCTGAGGCGCGTCAAGTCGCCGCCGAACGTGATGGCGATCGTGCTGATGGAGCCGCTCCGCCCGCTGATGGCCATGCCGATGGCGATGGTCAAGTGGCCGCCGCAGTTGGCCGACGTGCCGAAGGTTCCCGACCTTGTCACCTCGGTCGGCTTGAAGGTGAACCTTACCAGCGGGCCGAGCGTGCTGCTGGCGATCCGGGCCAACGACGAGGCGTCTGCCCAGGAACTCGAAAAGACGATCGACAAGCTGCTGGCAGCGGCCCGCGAGCAGATGGCGGCCCAGACCGCCCGCGGCTTCCGGAGCAGCGATCCCGTGGACCAGGCCAGCGCCAAGTACGGGCAGCGGGTGACCGAGCGGATGTTGCAGTGGGCCCGCCCGGTGCGGAAGGGAAACAGCCTCATCCTGACCGCCGACTTGGGCAAGAACCCCCAGGTCATGTTGGCTGCCGTGCTGGCGCCGGTGGCGGTGGCGTTTTGGCGCATGGCGGTGAGGCAGCAGGAGATCCACGCGCAGATGCGGGTGCTCCAAGCGGACGAATTACAGGCGGAGCCCGAGCCCGCGCAACCGTCGCGCCCGCAAGCTCCCCCCAAAAGGTAGTCGGCGCACGCCGTGTGTCGCCTCCGGCCCTGGTCGATCAAACACCCTTTCCCATGAAGCGAGGCAGATCATGTTTCGGAAACAACGCTGGGCAATGTTTTGGCTGCTGGTCGTGGCAATGATCCTTTCCCCGGCGACGGTCTGGTGCCAGCCGCCGGCGGATGCCCCACAGACGCCGGCCGCCAGGCCGGGCGTGGACGTCGGCTATATCACGCCGGACGCCGCGGCGGCCGTGGTCGCCTATCCCCGGCACATCCTCACCGACCCGGCAATGGAGATGCTGCCGCTGGAAGTGATCACGGCGTTGGGGGAAAGGGACTTCGGGATCGATCCGGTCCAGGTCGAGCAACTCCTGGCGATTGCCGAGCCGCCGCAGAAGGGACCGCCCGGCGCGGTGGTCGTGCTGCGGCTGGCGGCCCCGCTGGCCGAGGACAAGCTGCACGCGCCGGCGTGGGACCACACGGAGGAGGCCCAGTTGGACGGCAAGACCTACTTCCGCGGCGCCGGGCCGATGGACGTGAGCATCTTCCGCGCCGACGACCGCACGGTGCTCTTGGGCACCGACCCGCTGTTGCGCCAGGTGCTGAGCAACCACAAGAATCCGAAAGAAGGGGCGATGAGCAAGCTGCTGGGCCGCGTCACGGCGCCGCCGGACGCGATGGCGATCGTGATGATCGAGCCGCTCCGCCCCCTGATCGCCATGCCGCTGGCCAGTGTCAAGTGGCCGCCGCAGTTGGCCGACCTGTCGAAGGTTCCCGACCTTGTCACCTCGGTCGGGGCAAAGGTGAACGTCACCGGCGGCCCGCGGGTGACGCTGGCGATCCGCGCCAACGACGAGGCGGCCGCAGGACAGCTCAGCGAGATCATCGACAAGCTGCTGGCGGCGGCCCATGAGCGCATCGCCGAACAGACCGCCCAAGGCCTGAAGAGCAGCGACCCCGTGGAGCAGGCGGGCGCCAAGTACGGGCAGCGGATGAGCGAGCGGCTGTTGCCGCTGCTGCGCCCGGTGAAGAAAGGGAACAACCTGACGCTGGACGTGGACCTGGGAAAGAACCCCCAGCTCACGTCGATCACGACGATCGGCGTGCTGATGGGGCTGGCGATGCCGGCGGCGCAATCCGCCCGCGGGGCCGCCCGGAAGGTGCAGTCCACGAACAACATGAAGCAGATCATGTTGGCGATGCACAATTACAATTCAGTCCACGGCGCATTCCCCGCCCGCGCGAACTTCGACAAGCAGGGCAAACCGCTGCTGAGTTGGCGGGTCCACATCCTGCCGTACTTTGGACTGGATGTCGTCTACCAGCAGTTCCATCTCGACGAGCCCTGGGACAGCCCGCACAACCGCAAGCTCAGCGAGATTCTAATCCCGGTTTACCAGAATCCCGACCAGCCGTCGAAGCCCGGCATGGCCAGTTACCTGGCGGTCTGCGGCAAGGGGCTGGCGTTTGACGGCGAGAAGGGGCGGAAGCTCGGGGATTTCACCGATGGACTTCGCAATACGATCATGCTGGTCGAGGCCGACCCGGATCGGGCCGTCATCTGGACCAAGCCCGACGACTGGGAATATGATGCCAAGCAGCCGCTGGCCGGCCTGGGCAGCGCGCATCCGGGCGGTTTCAACGTCGGCTTCGCCGACGGCTCGGTGCGTTTCCTCTCCAAGACCATCGACCCGGATCTGTTCCGCGCCTTGCTGATGATCGCCAGCGGCGAGGTGAAGGACACTTCCAAGCTCGGGCCATGACGAAGCTGATCGTCGGCTGCGGGTATCTCGGCGGCCGGGTGGCCCGGCTGTGGCGGGCCGAAGGCCACGCGGTCGTGGCCGTCAGCCGGCATGCGGAAAAAGGGGACTGTCCCCTTTTGTGCGAAGCACCCGAAGGGCCGTTCCGGCAAATGGGGACTGTCCCCTTTTTCCTCGCCGACGTCACGCGGCCGGAAACGCTCGCCGGTTTGCCGGCGGCGGAAACCGTCCTTTTCGCCGTGGGCTACGATCCCCGCGGCGGCCACTCGCGCCGCGAGGTCTACATCGATGGGCTGCGCAACGTGCTGGCGGCCCTGCCGCCCGGCACCGGCCGCTTCATCCTCATCAGCTCGACCGGCGTCTATGGCGACGCCGGCGGCGAGTGGGTCGATGAGCAGTCGCCTTGCCATCCCACGCACGAGGCCGGCCGGGCCCTGCTGGCCGCCGAAGAGGTTTTGCGGCGCCATCCGCTGGGCTCGCAGGGCATCATCCTGCGGTTGGCCGGGCTCTATGGCCCGGGGCGCTTGCCGCTGGCCGGGCTTTCTTCGGCCGAGCCGCTAGCCGTCGCTGCCGACAACCTGGTGAACCTGATCCACGTCGACGACGCGGCGGCGGTGGTCCTGGCGGCCGAGCGAAGAGCCCAACCGCCGCGGACGTATTTGGTCGCCGACGGCCGGCCGGTCCCGCGCCGCGAGTATCTCTCCTATCTGGCGGAATTGGCGGGCCTGGCGGCGCCGCGATTCCGCGAGCCGACCGCGGCCGCGCCGCCGCGCCGCGGGGGGCCGAAGCGGGTGGGCAACGCGCGGATGCTGGCCGAGTTGGGCGTGGTGTTGGCCTATCCCAGCTATCGCGAGGGCCTGGCGGCCAGCGTCGGGCGGTGATCCGGCCGCCGACAGGGTGAGCAACTTGGCGGCTTCCCTCGCCTTTTCGCGGGTTCCTTGCTAGAATAGGGACATGGAGCCGATTCTTGAGAAGGCCCACATCGAATGTACGCCCGGCGTATGCGGGGGCAAGCCGCGGATTGCGGGCCGCCGCATCCGCGTGCAGGACATCTTCGTCCTCCACGAACTGAAGGGGCTGACACCCGACGGCATCCTGCAAGCCTACCCCGACATCACGCTGGCCGATGTCCACGCCGCGCTGGCCTATTACTGGGACCATCGGGAGGAAATCCAGCGGCAAATGAGGGCCGACGAGGAGTTCGTGGAGTCCCTCCGCGCCAAGTCCGGACCGGGACTGATCGAGCAGATCGAGGGCCAGGAAACTCCGGACCGTGCTTCGCTTCCATCTGGATGAGAACGTGGACCACGCCCTTGCGGACGCCCTGCGCCGCCGGGGTATCGACGTCAGCCTTCCCGCCTCGGTCGGCTTGCGCGGGGCTGCGGACGAGGAGCATATCGCCTTCGCACTGCGTGAAGGCCGGGTGGTGATCACCCACGACGCCGATTTCTTGCGGCTGGCGGTCCAAGGCGTGCCCCACGCGGGGATCGTTTTCTGCCATTTCGGCGGTCGTACCATCGGGGAGATGCTGCGGAAGCTCTGGCTGCTGTCCGAGTGCTACGGCCCCGAGGAAATGATGGGGCGAATCGAGTATCTGTAGCCTCGGCGGCCACCTCGCACGTTTGTCTGGGGCAAATGGATAAAGCTTGCGGCCGCCGACGGGCATTTTCTCCCCCGCCCCTTGCCGCTCGTAGGGGTGCTGCGGTTTATGCGGGATATTCTTTCAATGCCGATGGTGACGGCTGCCGATGCTGTTGATGACCGACGTGCAGCGGCACGTCGGCGTCATCGGACCGAAAAAGGGGGGAAAGTTCCATGATCCGCCGGACCATGCTCGTGGTGTTGTGTGCGGGGTTCGTTCTGGCGCTGGTGTGGGTGGGCAACGCCCAGGCACAACAGGCCTTTGATCGCCAATGGGGAGGTGGATATACCCCCCAGGATTGGACCCGCTTCTATCACTATCCGTACGTCTACTATCCGCAGAACTTCTGGGGCGCGGACTACTACCGCAGCTCCGAGAATCTCTATTATCGCTATCCGCCGGAGATGCAAATCCCAGTCTACAACCGCGGCTGGCACAACGAGTATCCGCAGCCCCGCCGCTATTACCAGGGTCACGATTTCATCCTCGACGTGTTTTGAGGGTCTTCCCGCGCCCAGCTTCAGGGTTCAGGGTTCACAAGGGGACCCTGGACCCTGATCGTGTTTCTTGCGAAACCGCAAGCGTACCGCCGTCCCGGCGCCGAAGCTCCTGATCTCTCCTTGCACCCGCCGCGTGGTTGACCATGCCGGCCCCCGCCCATAGAATGTGGCGGGAAAAAGCCAACCGCCGGTGAGGGTGAGGTTCGAGATGGCGCCGATGGAGACCAATCTGCCGGTGTTTCTCTTCGTGGCCTGCGCGGCGGGGCTGGCCCTGGGGCTGTTGGGGGCCTCGCGGCTGTTCAATCCGAAGCGGCCGGGGGCGGTCAAGAGGATGCCCTACGAGAGCGGCATGGACCCGGTCCACGACACGCGGCGGCGTTTCGACGTCCGCTTCCACCTGATGGCCATCGCCTTCCTGGTCTTCGACGTGGAGCTGTTGTTCCTCTATCCCTGGGCGGTGGCGATGCGGCCGGCCGTCCTGCCGGCGGACGAGGCGGGGGCGGCCGCCGCCGCGGCGGCGGCCGCTCCGGGGATTGACGCGGCCGTCCGCGGCGGGGTGGTCGGCAGCCGCGACCTGGTGTTCGCCGCGGCGATGGTCTTCGTGGCGCTGTTGGCGGCCGGCTTCCTTTACGACTGGCGCAAGGGGGTGTTCCGGTGGCGGTAGTCGAGCTGCCCGACAACGTGGTCGTGACCCGGCTGGATCGCCTGGTCAGTTGGTGCCGCAAGAACAGCTTGTGGCCGATGCCGTTTGCCACGGCCTGTTGCGGCATCGAGTTGATGGCCACGGGGGCCAGCCGCCACGACATTGCCCGCTTCGGCGCCGAGGTCTTCCGCTTCAGTCCGCGGCAGTGCGACCTGATGATCGTGGCCGGCCGGGTGGTGATGAAGATGCTGCCGGTGTTGCAGCGCATCTGGCAGCAGATGCCGGAGCCGAAGTGGTGCATCTCGATGGGGGCCTGCGCGTCGACCGGCGGCGTCTTCGACACCTACTGCGTGGTGCAGGGGATCGACCGTTTCCTGCCCGTGGACATCTACACGCCCGGTTGTCCGCCGCGGCCGGAGCAACTGATCCAGTCGCTGGTCGATTTGCAGGAGAAGATCCAGCGCGAGGGGACGGTCTTCGGCCACGAGTTCGACGCCCCCTCGCGGCAGCGTCCGAAGCGGGCACTGGAAGTGAGGGATTCGGGGATTTAGGGATTTGGGGATTTAGAGGAAGGGGCGTTGCGGCACGCTTGCGGTTTCGCACGAACTGCCGCGGGCGCCCGCTTTCATCCGGATAGATATATGACCATCGCCGAGACCATCGCCGCCGTGACGAAGAGCTTCGCCGAAGTGGCCAGCAGCGAGTTTCGCGGCCAGACCCGCCTGGTGGCGCCGCCGCAAACCCTCTACAACCTGCTGGCGACGCTGAAGGAGCAGCACGGCTTCGACCTGCTGGTGGACATCACCTGCGTGGATTACCTCCGCTATCGCGGCGCGCGGGACCGCTTCGGGCTGGTCTACCTGCTGGCCAACACGCAAACCAACGCGCGACTGACGGTTCGCACCTTCGTCAACGAGCCGGAGCCGGTGGTGCCCTCGGTCATGAAGCTTTGGGAAGCGGCCAACTGGCTGGAGCGCGAGGTGTGGGACATGTTCGGCATCCGCTTCGCGGGCCACCCCGACTTGCGCCGCATCCTGCTGCCGGAGGAGTTCACGGCCTTTCCGCTGCGGAAGGACTATCCGCTGCAAGGCCGCGGCGAGCGGCACAATTTCCCGGTGCTCCACCGGGCGGAGAGTTGATACGATGAGGACAACGTTCGGGTGCCACGACCATGCTTCGCACGGTGCCCGGCTCGTCCAGCAGTGCAGGACTGCTAACAACGGGAGCACTGCTGGACAAGCCAGCAGTGGCACCCTGTTTCTCCAATCCCTAATCCCCAATCCCTAATCCCTCCGTCATGCCCCTGAGCCGCTCCATACTCGCCGAGAACCTCGCCCAGGACGAGCCGCAGCCGTACCTGTGGACGATGAACTTCGGCCCCCAGCATCCGGCCACCCACACCACCTTGCGGCTGGTGCTGAAGCTGGAAGGCGAGCGGGTCGTCGAGGCCGTGCCCGACATCGGCTACCTGCACTCCGGCTTCGAGAAGCTCGGCGAATCGCTGGACTACAACCAATACGTCACCATCACCGACCGCATGAACTACGTCTCGCCGCTGGCCAACAACGTCGCCTGGCACCAGGCGGTCGAGAAGCTGCTGGGGATCGAGACGCCCCGGCGCTGCCAGTACATCCGCGTCATCATCGCCGAGCTGTCGCGGCTGACCGACCACCTGCTCTGCCTGGGGGCGATGGGGCTGGACGTGGGGGCCTTCACGCATTTCATCTACGCCTTCAATCCGCGGGAAGCGATCTACGACATCTTCGAGGCCCTCTGCGGCGCCCGTTTGACCAACAGCTACACCCGCGTGGGCGGCCTGATGCGCGACATCACCCCCGAGGCCATCCGCCTGATCCGCGACCTGCTGGCGGCGATGCCGCGGGCGTTGGACGACATGGAGCGGCTGCTGGCGCGGAACCGCGTGTTCGTCGACCGCACGCAAGGAGTGGGCGTGCTCACGGCGGCGGAAGCGATCAATCGCGGGGCCAGCGGGCCGGTCGCCCGGGCCAGCGGCGTCACGCGCGACCTCCGCCGCGACGAGCCCTATTTGGCCTACGCCGATTTCGATTTCCAGGTCTGCTGCGCGCGGGAGGGCGACTGCCTGGCCCGCTACCGCGTCCGCATGGCCGAAATGTGGGAGAGCATCAGGATCATCCACCAGGCCCTGGAGAACCTGCCCTCCGGACCGGTGAACCTGGGCCCGGCGGCGCGGGCCATCCTGCCGCCCAAGGGCGCGGTCTGGACGAGCATCGAGGGCCTGATCTCGCATTTCGAGTTGGTGATGACCAATCGCGGCTTCCAGACGCCCAGCGAAGAGGTCTACGCCGCCACGGAGGCGCCCAACGGCGAATTGGGCTTCTACCTCGTCGGCGACGGCTCGCCGAGGGCCTACCGGGCCCGTTGCCGCCCGCCTTCGTTCATCCATTTCGCCATGTTTCCCTACCTGATCCGCGGCCACACGCTCAGCGACGTGGTGGCCGTGCTGGGGAGCCTGAACATCATTGCCGCGGAGTTGGACCGGTGAGCGAGAATTTGCAGGACACGGAAGCGACCGAACGTGCGGCGGCGGCCAGTCCGCTGCTGAGCGACGAGGTCCGCGCGGCTATCCGCGACTATTTCCCCCGCTATCCGACGCGGCAGGCGGTGGTGCTGCCGGCCCTGCACGTGGTCAACGATCGGCTGGGCCACGTGCCGCCGCAGGCCGTGGCCGAGGTCGCCGAGTTGTTGGAGCTGGCCCCGGCCCAAGTCCAGGACACGCTGTCGTTTTACGGCTTCTTCCACCAGGACGGGCCGCAGGGGCGTTTTCGGGTGTGGGTGTGCCGCTCGATCGGTTGCGCGGCCCGCGGTGGCGAAGAGCTGCTGGACTATCTTGCCCAGCGCCTGGGTATTCGCCCGGGCCAGACCACGCCCGATGGCCGCGTCAGTTTGCAGTTTGCCGAATGTCTGGGCGTCTGCGAGTCCGCCCCGGCGATGCTGGTCAACGAGACGTTGTACAAGGACTTGACCAAGGAGAAGATCGACCAGTTCGTGGCGTCGATCGGCAATGAGGCGCCTTTTGCGAAACCGCAAGCGGACGGCCACGCCCCTCCCCCTAAATCCCTAAATCCCTAAATCCCTCGCCTCTCCGTGCCTTACGAACCCGTACTGCTGGCCAACATCCACAAGCCCCAGAGCCATACCCTGGCGGTCTACCAGGCCGGGGGCGGCTACCGCGGCCTGCGCCGGGCACTGAAGGAACTCAGCCCCAAGGACCTCGTCCAGTTGGTCCGCACCAGCGGCCTGCGCGGCCGCGGCGGGGCCGGCTTCCCCACCGGACTGAAATGGTCCTTCCTCCCCGAGAACCATCCCGGACCTATTTATTTCTGCGTCAACGCCGATGAGAGCGAGCCGGGCACGTTCGTCAACCGCGTGCAGATGGAACTCGACCCCCACCAGGTCCTGGAAGGGATCATCCTCAGTTGCTATGCCACGCGAGCGACCACCGCCTACATCTACCTGCGCTATGAATATCCGCTCTGCTTGCGGCGAATGCAGGGAGCCATCGACGAGTGCTACGCCGCCGGCTACCTGGGCAAAAACATCCTGGGCAGGGACTTCTCCCTCGATATCTACATCCATCGCGGCGCCGCCGCCTATGTCTGCGGCGAAGAGACCGGGCTGATCGAGAGCCTGGAAGGCAAGCGGGCCTGGCCGCGGATCAAGCCCCCCTTCCCCGCCGTCGAGGGACTGTTCCGCAAGCCCACCGTGGTCAATAACGTGGAGACGCTGGCCTGCGTGAAGCACATCGTCGACCGCGGCGTGGCCTGGTTCCGCTCGCTGGGCACACCCCCGGATCCGAACAATCCCCGCGATCCGGGCAGCCCGGGACCGAAACTCTACGGTCTGAGCGGACACGTCAACCGGCCGGGCTGCTACGAGGCCCCGCTGGGATTGCCCTGCCGGCAGTTGATCGAGGAGTTCGGCGGCGGCGTCTGGAAGGGCCGCCGCGCCAAGGCCGTCGTCCCCGGCGGACTCAGCACCGGCGTGATGACCGAGGCCGAGTTGGACTTGCCGCTGGATTTCGCCGGGCCGCTACGGGCGGGCTGCCTCGGACTGGGCACCGCCTGTGCCATCGTGCTGGACGAAACCTATCCCATGATCGACTTCCTCCACAATAGTTGCCGCTTTTTCGCCCACGAGAGCTGCGGCCAATGCACGCCCTGCCGCGAGGGCACCCACTGGGCCCTCATGATGCTCCGCCGCATCAAGGCCGGCCGCGGAAGACTCAAGGACCTCGACCTCCTGCTGGAGATCGGCGACTCGATCGGCATCATTCCGGGCACGACGATCTGCGGCCTGGCCGACGGCGCCGCCTGGCCGATCAAGACCACGATTCGCAAGTTCCGCGAGGAACTGGAGGACTATATTAAACGGACCAATCCCCAAGGCTGCACGGTGATGGTGCCGGTGCCGGAGATGGCAAATGCCCATTGTCCTGATTGACGGCCAAGAACTCGAGATTCCCGCCGGGACGCGCATCAACGCCATCGAGGCGGCGCGGCGGGCGGGCATCGAGATCCCGCACTATTGCTGGCATCCGGGGCTGTCCGTGGTCGGCAGTTGCCGCATGTGCCTGGTGGAGACCGGCCAGCGCGACGCCGCCACCGGCAAGATCACCATGCAGCCGAAACTCGTCCCCGGTTGCAGCACTTTGGTCGGCGACGGCATGGTCGTGGTCACCCGCAGCCAACAGGTCAAGCGCGCCCGAGCGATGGTCGAGGAGGGGCTGCTGCTGCGGCATCCCATCGACTGCCCCATCTGCGACAAGGCCGGCGAATGCCTCTTGCAGGATTACCACTTCGAGCACGGGCAGGACGCCCGGCGGGCCGACCTGCACCCCTTCACCAGCCGCCGCCGCGACCTGGGCGACGTGGACCTGTTTGTGGACCGCTGCATCCTTTGCAGCCGCTGCGTCCGCTTCACCGCCGAGATCAGCGGCACCAACGAGCTGATGGTGACCGGCCGCGGCGCGGAGGAGGAGATCGACGTGGCGCCCGGTCGCCCGCTCCGGAACAACCTCTCCGGCAACGTGGTCGATCTCTGCCCCGTGGGGGCGCTGGCCGACAAGGACTTCCTCTACCAGCAGCGCGTTTGGTTTCTCCGCCGCCACAAGGGCGTGTGTACCGGCTGCGCGGTGGGCTGTTCGATCTGGATCGAGGAGAACCAGGACCACATCTACCGGCTAAAGCCGCGGGAGAACGCGCTGCTGAATAAATGGTGGATGTGCAACGAGGGACGCTACGGCTACCGTCACGTCCATGACCCGCGGCGGCTGCTGGTCCCGCGGCGGCGGGAAGACGGCAAGACCGTCGAGCTGGCCACCGGGGGCCTGGCGGCCGAGCTGGGCGAGCGCCTCCGCCGCGCCGGGCGGCTGGCCGGCGTGCTCTCGCCCTTTCTCACCGTCGAGGAGGCTTATCTGCTCTCGAAGCTGCTCCGCGCCATCGATCCGCGGGCAATGCTCGTGCTGGGGCCCGTGCCGGCGGCCGGCGGGGACGAGCGTTTTCCCGGCTTCCTGGTCGACGCCGAGAAATGCCCCAATCGCCGCGGCGTCGCGGCGGTCCTCGCGCACTTCACCCATCGCGTCGGGACGCTCGAACAACTGCTGCCGGCGCTGGACGCCGGGCAGTTCGGCGGCGTTTGGGTGGCCGGCGGCTACAAGTCGGCGTGGATCGACGCGGCCACGGCCGAGCGCTTCCGCCGGCTGGCGCTGCTGGTGGTCCAAGACCTGTTCCCCTCGCCGCTTTCCGAGCTGGCCGGGTATGAATTGCCGGCCGCGGCCTTTGCCGAGCGGGACGGCTCCTACGTGAACCGCCACGACCGCCTGCAAACGGTGGCCTGGGCGATTCGCCCCCCCTGGGGCGTGCCGCCCGAGGGCGAGTTGTACTGGCAACTCTGCGGTGGCCGCGGACTATATAATTCTCGCGGCGTGCTGGACGAGATCGCCCGCGAGATTATCTATTTCTCCGCCGCCGCCGGTCCGATTCCCGAGTTGGGGTTGGACCTGAAGGTGAATTTATTGGCTAAGGATAAAGGAGGAAGTGTGATCTAAGTTCTAAGAACTAAGAGATCTTAGTGCTTAGAACTTAGTTTGTAATCCCCGGTCCCCTATGTTAGCAATCCTCATTGAAGCCCTGATCAAGATCGGCCTGCTGATCGGCGGGCTGATGACGGCGGCAGCCTACCTGGTGCTGACCGAGCGCTGGGTGGCCGCCTGGGTGCAGGACCGGTTGGGGCCCAATCGCGTGGGCGTCCCGCTGACGAAGATTCGCCTCTTCGGGCTGGGACAACCGCTGGCCGACGGGGTGAAATTCCTTTTCAAGGCGGAATTCACCCCGGAGCACGTCGATCGGGCCCTCTACTTCCTCGCGCCGGCGGTCATCTTCGTGACCGCGCTGGCGGTGTTCGCCGTGATTCCCTTCGGCGGCGCGCTACCCTCCGGCGTGTTGCCGGCCGCCTGGGGCCTGGCCCGTCCGATCCGCTTGCTGGCGGCCCCGGGCCTCGACGTCGGCGTGGTCTACATCTTCGCCCTGGGGAGCATCGCCGTCTACGGCGTGATGCTGGGCGGCTGGGCCAGCAACAGCAAGTACAGCTTCCTTGGCGGCATGCGGAGCAGCGCGCAGTTGATCGCCTACGAGCTGCCGCTGGGGCTGGGCATCCTCGGCGTCGTGCTGGCCACCGGCTCGCTGCGGCTGGACGCCATCATCCGCCAACAGGCCCAGAGCGGCCTGTGGAACCTCTTCACGCAGCCGCTGGGATTGCTGGTCTTCGGCGTGGCGGCCTTCGCCGAAGCCGCCCGTTTGCCCTTCGATCTGCCCGAGGCCGAGCAGGAGTTGGTCGGCGGCTACCACACCGAGTATCTGGGCATCAAGCTGATGATGTACCTGGTGGCCGAGTACATCCACATGATCACGGCGGCCTTTCTGATCGTGATCCTCTTTCTCGGCGGCTGGCATTTCTGGGGCCTCACCGGCAGCGGCGAGACGGTGACTTGGATGGCGGCCGCTTGGCGGGTCCTCGTTCTCCTGGTGAAGGTGCTGGCGGTGATCTTCTTCTTCATGCTGAGCCGCTGGAGCTGGCCGCGATTCCGCTTCGACCAGTTGATGGCGCTGGCCTGGCTCGTGATCTTGCCGCTGGGGATGGTCAACCTGGTGGCGGTGGCCTGCTGGCTGGAGTACGGCCCGCGAGTCGCGCAAAAAATGCACTGGCCGGAGGGCCCTGCGGCGGTCGCCTTCGGCGGGGCCGTGCTGCTGGCCGCCTGGCTGGCGGCGACGCTGTTGACGCCGGCCACCGGCGACAATCGCCCGCGGCGCGGCGCGATTCCTCCCAGCTTCGAAAGCGAGGAGATTACGCTGCAATGAAGGCCGACGACCGCGACATCCGCTGGGTGGAACCGCCCAAGCTGGGCCTGCTGGGGAAGAGCTATCTCACCTTGTTTCTTCAGGGGCTGACCACCACGCTGCGGCACCTCTTCGGACGGAAGCAGACGCTCCAGTCGCCCGAAGAGCGGCACCCGATCGTCGATCCGCTGGGCTATCGCGGCGTGCACCGGCTGAACCGCGACGATCAGGGACGCGTGAAATGCGTGGCCTGCTTCCTCTGTGCCACCGCCTGCCCCGCCCATTGCATCGACATCGTGGCCGCCGAGAGCCCCTGGCCGGACCGGCAAAAATATCCCCAGGTCTTCAACATCGACGAGCTGCGCTGTATCTTTTGCGGCATGTGCGAAGAGGCCTGCCCGGTGGAAGCCATCGAACTGACCAGCTTCTACGACCTCTCCGGCAAGAGCCGCGAGGAGATGATCTTCGACAAGGAGAAACTGCTGAGCGTCTACGACCAGACCAAGGACAGCGAGCCGATGCCGTCCAAGAGAGGGATTTAGGGATTGGGGAACTGGAAAAGCCCCCGGACTGTGTCCGGGGGGGGCGCGCGAGAGAAGACCATGAACGACCCGCAGCGAATCATTTTTCTGGCGACGCTTTTGGGCGTGGCGGGCGTCTGGCTGATGCTGCCCCGCGGCGCCGCCCGCGGACGCATGGCCGGCGCGGTGCTGACGGCCGCGGCGCTGGGGCTGGGGGCGTCGCAGTTGCGGCCGCTGGGCGATTGGACCGCCGACGGGCTGTTCTATCTGCTGGCCGGCGTGACCACCGTGGCCGCGCTGGCCACCGTCACCTTCCGCAACCCGGTCTATTGCGCCATCTGGTTCGGCATGACGCTGACCGGCACGGCCGGACTGTTCCTCTTCACCGGGGCGGAATTCCTCGCCGTGGCCACCCTGGTGGTCTACGCCGGGGCGATCCTGGTGACGTTTCTGTTCCTGCTCATGCTGGCCCAGCCCGAGGGCGATGCCCCCTACGACCGGCGGAGCTGGGAGGCGCTGTTGGCGGCGGCCACCGGCGCGACGCTGGTGGGCATCCTGACCATGACGCTGGCGGGGGCGATTACCGCTTCCGCCCCTGCACCAGCCGCGGCGGGCGCACTGGCCCGCAACGTGCTGGCGCCGCAGCACGTCGCCCACCTCGGCGGCGAGCTGTTCGGCCGACACTTGATCGCCGTGGAGGTGGCCGGCACGTTGCTGCTGGCGGCCGTGGTGGGGGCGGCCGCGATCATCGCCCAAGGCGGGCCAGGACGCGGAAAACCTTCCCCCGGTCCCGAGAGTTGACCGCCATGCACCAGGAAATCGCCCTGCTCTACGACTACCTGGCCGTCGGCGCCATGCTCTTCGGCGTCGGGCTCGTCGGCTTCCTCAGCCGGCGGAACATGATCATCATGTTCCTCTCCGCCGAGATGATGCTGCAAGGAGTGTCGGTCAGCCTGGTGGCCTGGAGCCGCTTCCACAACGATTTCGGCGGGCAGATGCTGGTCGTCTTCATCATCGCCGTGGCGGCCTGCGAGGCGGCCGTCGCCCTGGCGCTGATCCTCACGCTCTTCCAACGCAACGGCAAACTCGACATCGCCGCCTGGCAGCAGTTGCGCGAGGCCGATCAGCCCTTGTGGGAAGAGGAAGAAGCCTCGCCGCCGGCGTCCCATCCGCCGACCTGGCCCCAATTGGCCCCGGCCGGCGTGCCGCCGGAAATTCCCAAAGACGAACTCCAGCGGCGACGCCATGTTTGATATCCGCACGCTGCTGATCTTGATTCCCGCTCTGCCGTTGGCAGCCACGCTGCTCACGGCGGCGCTGGGCAAGCACGTGCTCCGCACCCGGAGCCATCTGCCGGTGGTCTTGGCCATCGCCGCTTCCTGCGCCGCCAGCGTGCTGCTGGTCTTCGCCGTCCAGCGCGACCGCCAGCAGCTTGCCGCCCACAGCGGCGCGGAGAAGACCATCGGCTATTTCAAGACCGTTCCCCTCTGGACCTGGGCGAGCGTCTCGGCCTCCCCTCTCCCTTCGGGAGAGGGGCAGGGGGTGAGGGCTTCTGCACTGGAAAGCGAGTCGCAAGCCCGCCCTCACCCTAGCCCTCTCCCGGAGGGAGAGGGGACCTTTCGCCCTCACCCCAGCCCGACCTTTCACGTCGACGTCGTCCTGCGGGCCGATCCGCTCACGGCCGTCATGCTCGCCACGGTGACGTTCATCTCGCTGCTGGTGGCCGTCTACTCGATCGGCTACATGCGCGGAGACGTGGGCTATTGGCGATTCTTCACCTACATCGGCCTGTTCGTCTTCTCCATGACCATGCTGGTCTCGGCCAGCAACTTCTTGCTCCTCTATGTCTTCTGGGAGGCGGTGGGCTTGTGCAGCTACCTGCTGATCGGTTTCTGGTTCGAGAAGCCGGCGGCCGCGGCCGCGGGGCTGAAGGCCTTTCTGGTCAATCGGGTGGGCGATTTCGGCTTCGCCCTGGGTATATTCTTCCTCTGGATCACCTACGGCACGCTGGATTTCGAGGACACCACCGTCGCCGGCGTGGTCCATGCCGGCATCTTCGGCCAGACGATGCTGCACAATCCGTCGCTCTACGTGGGTGGCGGGCTGGGCACGGCGATCTGCCTGCTGCTGATGGCGGGGGCCTGCGGCAAGAGCGCCCAGTTCCCCTTGCACGTCTGGCTGCCCGACGCCATGGAAGGCCCCACGCCGGTTAGCGCGCTGATCCACGCGGCGACGATGGTCACGGCGGGCGTCTACATGGTGGCCCGCTGCACGCCGTTGTTTGCGGCCTCGGCCGACGCCCAGTGCGTGGTGGCGACAATCGGCGGGTTCACCGCGCTTTTGGCCGCCCTGATCGCCCTGACCCAGACCGACCTGAAACGCATCCTCGCCTATTCGACCATCAGCCAGTTGGGCTACATGTTTCTGGCCTTGGGCGTGGGCACGCTCTCCGGCATTTCGGCGGGGATGTTCCATCTGGTCACGCACGCTTTCTTCAAGGCCCTGCTCTTCCTCGGCGCCGGCGCCGTGATGCACGCCATGGGGGGCGTAATCGACATCAGCCGCTTCGGCGGCCTGCGACGCCGCTTGCCCACCACGCACTGGACCTTCCTCTTCGGCTGCCTGGCCCTGGCCGGCATCTTCCCCTTCGCCGGATTTTGGAGCAAAGACGCCATCCTGGCCGCCGTCTGGCAGCAGGCAGCGACGCATCCGGCCCATGGCCTCTATTACGTACTCTACCTGGCCGGCGTGGCCACCGCGGGGCTGACCGCGCTGTATGCCTTCCGGGCATTCTTTCTCACATTTTATGGCGAGGAGCGGATCCCCGCCGAGGCTGGCCGTCACGCCCACGAGGCCCCGCCCTCGATGACCGCGCCGATGGTGATTCTGGCCGTCGGGGCGCTCTGCGTGGGGGCCTATTTCCATTGGATGGGCGATTTCAGCGGCCCGCGGAGCTTTCTGGCCCAGACACCGTCGCTGGCCTCTCCGGCCGCCGCGGCCCCGGCCGCGGCGGAAGGCCATTCCGATTGGAATGTCGCGCTGGCCAGCACGCTGGCCGCGCTGGCCGGCGTCGTCCTGGCCGCGGTGCTTTATCTCGGCTCGCGTAAGCGCGTCGAGATGCTCACCCGCGTGATGGCGGCCCTGGGGCTCTATGGGCTCTCGCGGGGGAAATTCTTCTTCGACCCGCTCTACCGGGCCTTGGTCATCTGGCCGTTGGAAGGCCTGGCGCGGCTGGACGCGTGGATCGACACCTACGTGATCGACGGCCTGGTCAACCTCATCGGCGCCGTGCCGGCCGTTTTCGGGGCCATGCTCCGGCCCCTGCAAGGCGGTCTGGTGCAATTCTATGCCCTGGCCATGGTGCTGGGGCTGCTGGCCTTGATCGGGGCACTGCTGATGTAACCGGATGGATCAAGAGAAACAGATGAGCAAGAAAGAAACGAAACTGACGATCGAGTCGCTCCGCCAAGAGGCGACAGCCTTCGCTCAGGTCGAGTCCACCTACCCGGAACCGACGCTTTTCGGCGTCACCGATGGGAAGGCGATTGGCACGTATCTCGAGCACAAGTTCCGTGCGCACTTGGAGGCCACATATGACTTGGCGCCTTCCAGTTCAGCGGCCGGGATCGACTTTCCCGACCTTCCGGTGGACATGAAGGTTACCGCCATCACTCAGCCGCAGTCGTCGTGTCCGTTCAAGTCTGCCCGGCAAAAGATCTTCGGCCTGGGGTACTCCTTGTTGGTCTTCGTTTACGAGAAGAGGGATGACCCGAAGACAAATACGGCTATACTGAATATCCTGCACACGGTATTCGTCGAGGTGCGTCGCACGGCCGACTATACGATGACGAGATTGATTCGGCAGCACTTGGAGGCGGGCTGCAATGCCGAAGACCTGGTCGGCCTGATGCGCGACAGGAACCTGCCGGTGGATGACATCGAGGCCAGCAAAATCGCCCAGGAACTACTGAAAAATCCCTGCCAACAGGGCTATTTGACCATCTCCAACGCCTTGCAGTGGCGGCTTCAGTACGCGCGGGTGATTGAGCGGTCGGGCCATGTGGATGGAATTCTCAAGCTGAGGTAACTGGTGGCCAAGAGCAAGAAGACCGTTGAGTATGGCGACTTCCAAACCCCGGCCGGGTTGGCCCAAGCCGTATGCGCCCTGTTGGCGCAACAAGGGCTCCAACCGGCCGCATTGGTAGAACCCACCTGCGGGCTGGGCAACTTCTTCTTTGCCGGCCTGGACCAGTTCCCAGGGATCAGGCGGGCGATCGGCACCGACGTTAACCCTGCATACGTCAAGGAGGCGGAAGCGAGGCTACAGCAACGTGGGGGCGATGATCGGGTCAAGCTCGCCGAAGCGGATTTCTTCGTTACGGATTGGGGCCGCATCATCGGCGATCTGCCCGAGCCGATTCTGGTTCTCGGGAACCTGCCCTGGGTTACCAACGCCCACCTCGGCAGGCTGGGCAGCGAAAACCTCCCCGTGAAATCCAACTTCCAAAGGCATAACGGCCTTGACGCCATTACCGGCAAGGCGAACTTCGATATTTCGCAGTGGATGCTCATTCGCTTGCTGGAGGCGATCAGTGGACGGCGGGGGACGCTGGCCATGCTTTGCAAGTCGTCCGTCGCGCGCAAGACACTGCGCCACGCCTGGCAGAACGCTATCATGCTGGAAAGGCCGGCCGTCTACGGGGTCGACGCCGACCGTCACTTCGACGCCGCCGTGGATGCGGTCCTGCTGGTTGCGCACTTCAGGCCAGGGGCTTCTGATTTCGAGGCGAAGGTTTACGCGACTTTGAGGGACGCCGCCGCACAGAGCGCGATCGGCTACGAGGACGGAACGTTGCTCTCCGACATCCCGGCCTACCACCTCTGGAAACACCTGTGCGGCGAAGAGGCGGCCACGTGGCGCTCGGGAATCAAACACGACTGCACCAAGGTCATGGAACTGCGCTGCGAAAGCGGAAAGTACCGCAACGGCCTGGGCGAATTGGTCGCGCTTGAAGACGTTTGCCTGTTCCCCATGCGGAAGGGTTCCCGGCTGGCCGGCGACGGCGGGGACGCGGCGCGCTACATGATCGTGACCCAAAGGAAGGTTGGCGAGGACACCGCCATGCTTCAAGAGACGGCGCCGATGACGTGGGCCTACTTGAAGGCGCACGCCCCCGTCTTGAAGAAGCGTGGCAGTTCCATCTATCGGAACCGCCCGCCGTTCTCCGTATTCGGCGTCGGCGATTACAGCTTTGCCCCTTGGAAGGTCGCCATCAGCGGCTTCTACAAGAAACTGGAGTTCGTAGTGCTCGGGCCGGTGAAGGGCAGGCCGGTGGTCCTCGACGACACCTCGTACTTCCTCCCTTGCCAGACCAAGGAGCAGGCCGAATACCTGACGACACTGTTGAATTCGCCTGCGGCGCGATCGTTCTACAAAGCCTTGATCTTCTGGGACAGCAAACGTCCCATCACGGCCGACCTGTTGCGGCGCCTGGACTTGCGGAAACTGGCCGTGGAACTGGGCTCGGAAGAAGAGTTCGATGCCTACTATGGTAAACCAGGAGACGACCCCTCCCCGGCGGAGAAGTCTGTCCAACTCGGCCTTTGGGCATGAAAGCCTGGAAGAGAAACTGGTGAAAACGGCCCGCGGCCGCTGGCCGCCTGATTGGAGTGCAGTGCCCCGTTCATGGAAACCCTTCTGCTGATCGCCGTCTTTCTGCCGCTGGCCGCCGCCTTGCTGCCGGGCAAAAACGCTGCGCAATGGCGATGGCGGGCGCTGGCCGCCGCCCTGGCCACGCTGGTGCCGGCCGCGGTCCTGCTGGCGCGCTATCCGCCGGGGGCAGAAGAGTTCGCCGCGACCAACCTCCCCTGGCTGGCCGCCGCCGGCGTGCCCGTCGACGTCCGCTTCCACGTCGCCCTCGACGGCCTGAGCCTGTGGCTCTTCGGCCTGACCGCGTTGCTCACGGTCGTGGCCGTGCTCGTCAGTTGGGAAGCCATCGTCCGGCAGCAGTCGCTTTATTATCGGCTACTGCTGGTCCTGGAGACGGGCATGTTGGGGGTCTTCGTCGCCCGCGACATCATCCTCTTCTACTTGTTCTTCGAGTTCACGCTGGTGCCGCTGTTCTTCTTGATCGGCATTTGGGGGAGCCACCAACGGCGCTACGCGGCGATGAAGTTCTTCCTCTTCACGCTCACCGGCAGCGTGCTGACGCTGCTGGGTTTGCTGGCGGTGGTGCTCTGGGATTATTCCCATTATCTTGCCGCGGGCAGCCGGGTGATGACCTTCTCGATCCCCGAGTTGACGCGGCACCTGGCCGCGCAGCCCATGGACGCCGGGTGGCAGTTTTGGATCTTCCTGGCGCTGTTTGCCGGCTTCGCGGTGAAAGTGCCGCTGGTGCCGCTGCACACCTGGCTGCCGCTGGCCCACGTCGAGGCCCCGGCAGCCGGCAGCGTGCTCTTGGCGGGCGTGCTGCTGAAGATCGGCGCCTACGGCTTCGTGCGCTTCAGCCTGCCGATGCTCCCCGCCGCCACGGCCGCGTGCATGCCCTGGCTCTTGTGGCTTTCGCTGGCCGGAATCATTTACGGCGCGTTGGTGGCCCTGGCCCAAAGCGACATGAAACGCCTCATCGCCTACTCGAGCGTCAGCCACATGGGCTTTTGCATGTTGGGCGTCTTCGCCGTGGGGCACCTGGCCGTCGCGGGGGGCGTTTTGCAGATGGTCAACCACGGCCTGGCGACCGGCGGGCTGTTCGCCGTGGTCGGCATGATCTACGAGCGCTATCACACGCGGCAGATCGCCGACCTGGGCGGTCTGGCCCGGCGGACGCCCCTGCTGGCCTCCTTCGCGGTCGTGCTGGCCCTGGCCAGCATCGGCCTGCCGGGCACGGGCGGCTTCGTCGGCGAGTTTCTCATCCTCTTGGGGATGTTCCAGCGCGGCTGGGCCGAGGCGCCCCCTGCCCTGGCCCTCCAGTACCGCGTCATCAGCGTCGCGGCCACGAGCGGCGTCGTCTTGGGGGCATGGTACATGCTGGGCCTGGTGTTGCGGGTCTTCTTCGGTCCCTTGCGGGAGCCCGCCGGCGGCCATGCCCAGCCGCCCGTCCGCGACCTCGCCCCGCGCGAAGTCCTGGCCCTGACGCCGCTGGTCGTGCTGATCGTGTGGATTGGCGTCCAGCCGGCGGTGTTCCTTGATCGCATGACCCCCACGCTCGATCACCTCACCGCCGGCGTGATCGAAAAGGTGGATGCGAACAAGTCGAGTTGACCCATGCACACCAACACCCTGTGGCTGCTCAGTGCCGAAATCGTCCTGCTCGTGACGGCCGTGGCGATCTACCTGGGCGGAGCGATCTTCGCGGTGCCGCGACTCTGGGCGTGGCTGGCCGGCGGCGGATTGGCGCTCTCGGCCGTGGCCTTGTGGCGGCTGGGCGGCACGGCGGACCCCGGCGGACCCGTCCTGGCCGATCCGCTGGCCCTCTACGGCCGCTGGCTAGCACTGGGCGCCGGGGCGGTGCTCTTGTTGATGAACTGGCGGCCGCTGGCCGGCGGCGGCACCGCCGAATTCCTCGGCACGCTCCTGCTGGCGATCACCGGGGTGATGCTCTCCGCCGAAGCGGGCGATCTGGTGCTCCTGTTCGTCAGCTTGGAGCTGATCTCCATTCCCACCTATATCCTCCTCTACCTGGGACGCCGCGACGCCGCCTGCCAGGAAGCGGCGGCCAAATACTTCTTCCTCAGCATACTGGCCTCGGCCATCTTCCTCTACGGACTGAGCTTCCTTTACGGGACCTCGGCTGCCACGCAATGGTCGGCCATCCGCCAGGCGCTGGGCGATCCGCGGGCGCTGGTGGGCCCGCTGGGGCCGCTGGTGAAAGTGGCCCTCGTGCTCCTATTGGCCGGCCTGAGCTTCCGCATCACCGCTGTCCCCTTCCATTTCTATGCCCCGGATGTCTACCAGGGCACCAGCCACGGCAATGCCGCGCTGCTGTCGGTCCTGCCCAAGGTGGCCGGCCTGCTGGTGCTCGTGCGCTGGGTGCTGCTGGCCATGCCCTGCGCCAACTCCTCCGCCTGGCGGATCGCCCTGGTGCTGGCGGTCCTCACCATGACCGTGGGCAATGCCCTGGCCCTCTGGCAAGACAACTTGCGGCGGCTGCTGGCCTATTCCGCGATCGCCAACGCCGGCTACCTGCTGATCGGCCTGGCGGCCGGCCTGGCCACGACCCCCGCCGCGGGCCGCTGGGACGGCATCGCCGCCATGCTCTTCTACCTGGTCGTCTACGCGGCGGCGACGCTGGGGATCTTCGCCGCCTTGATCTATCTCGGCCGCGACGGCAAGCAGGTCGAGAGTGTCGATGAACTGGCCGGCCTGGGTCAGACCCGGCCGGCCGTGGCGGCGACCGTGGCGGTGCTGCTGTTCAGCCTGGCCGGCCTGCCGCCGCTGGCCGGGTTGTGGGGCAAGCTGCTGATCTTCGGCAGCGCGCTGGCCGTGCCGGCCGGTGGCGGCGGCGGCGTGCGGTGGTGGTTCCTGGCCGCGGCCGTCGTCGGCGTGCTCAACGCGGTGGTGGCGGCGGTGTATTATTTGCGGATCGTGGCGGTGATGTATTTTCGCCCCCCGCTGGCCGTGGCCAAGACCCGCGGCCCGGCCGCCGCCGGGCTGGCCGCGGTCGTGTGCGCCGCGGTCGTGTTGGCATTGGGCATTTACCCCCTGCCGCTGCTGCGGGCTTCGCAAGCGGCCAGCCCCACGGCCCAGGCCAAATCGCCCGTGTCCGCCATTCCCCAGTTCAAAGTTAATAATTAAAGTCTGACCCCGACAGCCGACAGGACCCGGCTATGCTGTTGCATGACCGAGTGTGCGTCGAGTGCCGCGATCCAAGGGCTCGCCGTCTGGAGACACCAGCGTCTGTGGCCTAGACCACTTTCCTAGTTCGAGTGCGACTGGATTCTGACGACACGCCGTTTTCCCTCAGTGCCGACGGTAATCGTCTGAGACAGGGTGCAGGGAACCTCCTCGTCGGACTCGGGTTGGAGCACTCTTCTATGCGGGCTCAAGACCGCATCGTGGTGCTCGGTCCGCGAACCGTGGATCACGAAAGATATCCCCTTCTCGAGGGACTGCGACGCCAAGATCCTGCTCAAATCCTCCACTGTGGCCACCGGCTGATGGGCGCACTCGACGATGACCCAGCCCTCTTTCCAGCCGGTTGGGCTGTCCAGGTACACCTGGTCAATCACCACCCCGTGGGCGGGCGGGCCGCGCCGCGGGGCGGCCATGTCGGGCGTCAGCGTCTGCGCGGCGATGCCCAGCTTCTCGAATGTCGTCGTCGGCATACGGACGTGCAAGACGCCGCGCACCCACACATCCACGGGACATTGAAGCGGGCCGTACTGGTCCGGCTGCTCGCCGCCCGGCACGACGCTGAGTTCCAGCGGTTTGCCCTCGCGGACGACCGTGAGCTGCTGGGCCGCGCCGGACGGCGCCGCCTCCAAGGCTGCCTGAAGCTCTTGGGGGCTGGACACATTCTTGCCGCCGACCTTGACGATGACGTCTTCCCTCCTCAGGCCCGCCTTGGCGGCGGGAGTGCCGTGTCCGACGTCCCCGACCCAGGCGCCCTCGGTGACGGCGACGCCGGACTTTTTGGCCAAGTATTGCGTCGTGGATTGCGACATCGAGTGCAACTCCACGCCCAGGTAAGCGTGGCAAACCTTGCCGCTGCCGATCAACTGCCCGCAGACCCACTTCGCCAAGTTGGCCGGAATGGCTGTTCCGTACGGTGGCCCGACCTCTTTCTTGTAGAGGGGCCTCTCCAAACGGATGGTGTCGTTGATGCCGACGACCTGGCCGTCGAGATTGACCAGCGGGCCGCCGCTATCGCGGGGACCGATCGCGGCATCGGTGAGCAGGCACCTTCCCTCGCGCAACCCCCACGGGTCGAATCGCACGGCCAGGATGCTGCCCGTGCTGACGGCGCCATGCCCTTCGGACGGCTGCCCCAGGGCCGCCACCTGGTCGCCGATCTTCAAGGCGTCGCTATCGCCGAAGGAGGCGGCCGGCAACGGCCCGCTGTTTTCGATCCGCACGATCGCCAGGTCGGTCGCTGGGTCGGTCTTGATCTCCTGGCGGGCAAATTCGCGGCCGTCGGCCAAGCGGACGGTGATCTGGCCGCCCCCGCTCAGCACGTGATTGTTGGTCAGGATGATTCCCGAGGGATCGATGATGATGCCGGCGGCCATGTTCGGCGACCGCTTCGTGTTGATCAGGGTCACCACCGAGGGCAAGACCTTCTTGGCGACATTCTGGAATGTCTCGGGCGACGGCTTGGGACCGGTCGCGTGGTGGTTGGTGAAGAGGGTGGTTCCCGAGGAATCTTTGACGATGCGGTACTCATGCTGGGACTCCTCGGGCGACGGCTTGGCGACGGTTGCGCCCCGGGCCGCGGCCTTCGGATCGCCGGGCCGCGCCTGGGCGGTTTTCCCCTTTGAGCCCGAAGCCTTCGGCGGTCGAGAGGGAGCAGCCGGGGGTTCGCTGCGTTTTGCCTCTTCGGTGGCTCTTTCCGTTGCCTTGTCTTTTGCAAGTGCCCTGGCCTCTTCAACAGCCGCATCTTTCAGAATGGCACCCTTAAGTGTCCCGATGTCTTTAAGCCTCTGTTGACTCACGTTATCCAACTTGTCATACGGTATCACCACTTTTTCGCCGCTTGACTTTTCCAGACGGACCCGCCATGCCCCGCTGGCACCTTTCCCAAAACCAAGATACCGGGCCTGGATATCGCCCCATGCGCACGTTCTCACGCACTCATCCCACTTCTTGGCATTGTCTTTCGATGTCTCTCCGGCTTTCGTGCTCCTGAGAATCACCCGACACGCCTGGTTGACGTTGGCCAGTTCGTGGGCCTCCGCTGCCTCTTGCTCGCCGGCCAGTGCCGGAGTGGCCACAGCCGCAAGACAGAATAGCAAGCTGATTCGGACAACCATCTTCACTGCCTCCTGTGTAGACCCGAAAAGGTGAAGAGAACTCCGCTTCGGGGCAGGATGCCGCCGCACAAATCCCTCGTCAACGGTCGGGGCTCCGGGGGAGTTCCGGCGACGCAATACATAATTCGGGCATGAAAACGTCGAACCAACGAGTCGGGGCGGTGATGGAAAATAGTTCTGAGCCCTTTTTCCGGGCGTGAGGTCCGTCACCGCGGCAACTCCTTCCCTTCCGCCTCCCTCGGCTCCACCAGTTTCCACGTGAACTTCTCACCGCCGCCCGCGAAGGCGGCATAGCCCTCCAGGGACTTGCCGTGGAGACCCAGGACGGCAGTGCGGGTCTCCGGCAGCCATTTGTCGGGCGGGTGGGGCTGGGTGTGGACGAGGCTCATCGTGACGTGACCGCTCTTGCTGATCTTCCCCTCGGCGCGCCAGCTTACCGTCTCCTCTCCCGATTTGTAGGTCGTGGTGGCGACGAAATCGCCGGCGTGTTGGACGATCGTGACGAGCGTCCCCTTGTCCTCCACGATGGACCAGACCCCGGCGATGAGCGGATACTCGCCGGTCGTCCGCCAGGTCGGCTTCACGGGAAGGTCGAGGGGCTTCTCCTGCCGCTGCTGTTCCGGCAGGGTCCCGCTCGGCGTGGCCGGCAGTCCGACGGGCGTCCCCTGCTCCCGGCGCCGGGACGAAGGCTCGCCGCGCGGGCGGGTCGCCAGCCACGCCCCCCATGTCCCGACAGCCAGCAGCACCGCCGTGACCGCGAGGACCAACCACCGCCGGTTCCGGGGCGCCGACCTCTGCGCCAGGTCGGCGACGAGCGCCGTCACCGACTGGTAGCGATCCTCCGGCTTCTTGGCGACCATCTTCCGGAAGACGCGGTCGAGCCACTCGGGGGCGGCAGGGCAGGCCTTCCTCAGTGAAGGCACGGGACGCTCCCGGTGGGCGACGAGCCGCTCCATGACCGTATCGCCGTCGAAGAGCGGCTGCCCGCTGAGCAGGAAGTACAAGGTGCAGCCCAAGGAGTAGACGTCGGCGCGGTGGTCGGCACGACGGGTGTTCATCGCCTGCTCGGGCGCCATGTAGTCCACGGTGCCCAGCACGCAGCCGGTCCTCGTCAGGTCGTCGCCGGCCTGCTCAGGCAGCGAGCGGAACCGGGCGATGCCGAGGTCGAGGATCTTCAGCGTGCCGTCACGATCGAGGATAAGGTTGGACGGCTTGACGTCCCTGTGGACGACTCCCCGGGCGTGGGCGTATTCCAGGCCCCGAGCCGCCTGAAGGACGCAGTCGAGGGCTTCCCCCATGGGCAGCGGGCCGTGCTCCCTGACCAGCCGTGCCAGGTCGTCGCCGTCGACCAGGTCCATGACGTAGAAGTGCGTCCCGTCCGCTTCGCCCGCGTCGTGGACGGCGACGACGTTCGGGTGGGAGAGGCGGGCCAGCGCCTGCACCTCCCGCTGGAACCGCTGGACCGACTCCGGCGACTGGACGAGTGACTCCGGCAGCAGCTTCACGGCGACCGTGCGGTTCATCTTGCGGTGGATCGCCTTGAAGACCCGTCCCATCCCGCCACCGCCAAGTTCCTCCAGCAAGTCATATTCGCCGAGGGTGCGCTGCTGATCCCGCTCCTCGGGCAATATGCCCCCCGCTTCGCCAAGGGTCTCGTCGGCGGCCTCCGCCGCCGTGCGGCACATCCAGTCGGAGGTCTTGAGCACCCGTGTCCACTCCCGCAGCCGCTCGGCAAGGTGCGGGGCCTCCCGGCACAGTTCCTCCACCGAGGGCTCCTGCCCCTGCTCTCGCAGTTCCTCCCAGCGGTCGAGGAGGTCCCGGAACTGGTCGTCGGCAGCGGTCATGATCATTCCGGAAGCGGTTCGCCCAGGCGTGCCTTACAGAGATGATAACGCGCGTCCTGCCAGCGTCGGCGGACGGTCCTCGCCGTCACGCCCAGCACCTCGGCTGCCTGCTGGTGGGTCAGTTGCTCGTACCAGACGAGGTTGAACACTTCCCTCTCCTCCTCGGGCAGGGCATCGATCTGCTCGTGGAACTCCGTCCATTCCATGAGGCTGGCGGGGTCGCCCGATTCGTCCGCCTGTTCGTATCGCGGCGGGGTATCCCCCTCAGCATTCTGTGCCGCCGTGTCGTGATGGCGGCCGAGTCCCTCCGCCCCGTAGTACCGCCGCGACAGGTCGATGAGGACGCGGCGGATCTGGGTCGCCGCCAGGTTGTAGAAGTGCCTCGGGGACTCCGGCTGCACGGTCTCCAGGGCGCGGTGGAGTCGGGTGATCGCCTCCACGAACACGTCGTCGGTCTCCTCCCATCGCCGCACCTTGGGGTAGCGACGAAGCATCTTCCTTGCCAGGCCGCGAAGCCGTTGGCAGGAATGCTCGATGAGCCGCTGCCGGGCGTTCGCGTCGCCCGCTCGCATGAGGTCGAGCCAACCGGCCGTCTGACCCGTGAGTTCCGGCATGGGGAGCGAAAGGAAGGTCGTGGTACTGGGCCCTGTTCACCACCATCCTAATTGTTCTCCGCGGGGGCGGCAATAACTGAAGCCCCTCAAACGAGCACTCGCACGACCGGCGGCACCCGGCGCGCCGCCTGCAGCCGGATGGCACCCGGCAAACGTGCTCTTCACAGGCCGAGCGGGGCGGACCGGGTTGCCGGCTCGGGCCGCTTCAGCCGCACCAGCGTCCCCCGCTGCGTCTTGTGCGGGCCGACGTGGACCAGCGTGGGGGCGTCGTCCTGGGTGAGGTTGTAAAGGCCCGCCTCATAGACTGGCGCGCCCTTGACGCCCTTGACGCTCTTGGCGCTCTTGGCGCTCTTGGCGCCCGTGGTCCAGGCGACCCGCTGGGTCTTTCGGTCCACCGAGCCGTGGACCGGGAGGTTGGTGTCGGTGTGCACATTGTAGCAATTGCCGGCGATTGCCCCCGTCTTGTCCATCGCCAACTGCACGACGGTGCTGGAGTCGGTCTGATCGCCCTGCGCCAGGGAGTAGACGCCCAGGGGCGTCCAATCGGCGTTGGGGTCCGGAGTGGGGGCTGCTTGGGCCAGGTCGGCAGCCTGCTGGTAGTTGCCCGTGTCGCCGCCGTCGCCGCCGTCGCCGCCGTCGCCGCCGTACCCAATGCCGCCGCTGTCGCCGCCATCGCCGCTGTCGCCGATGCCGCCGCTGTCGCCGCCGCCGCCGCTGCTGGCGCTGCCGCCGCCGCTGCTGCCGCTGCTGCCGCCGCTGCCGCTGCTGCTGCTGCCGCCGTGGCCGTCGTGGGCGCCGTGGCCGCTGCCACCGCCGCCGTGGCCGCCGTGGCCGTAGGTGACGTTATCGCCGTAGTCATGAAAGACCGGTTTAGTGTCGCCCATGCCTAACGACTTCCGCACGTCGTTCCAAGTGGGCCGTTTCCAGGATTCCGAGGGGCTCCCGTGGCGCGGAGACCAGGCGCCTGGGTGGCGGTCCTGCCAGCCGCGGTCAAAAACGTCGTAGTGGTTGAAGGCGTTTCTGACCGCGGCGCTGCGGGCGATGGCCACGCCGCGGGAGATGGCCACGCCGCGGGAGGTGGCCACGCCGCGGGAGGTGGGCACCGTGCGATGCCCAGCCATGGGGTGACTGCTTGCTTGGGCGTGGGCGGGTGCACCGCGGCCGAAGCCGCTGTCGGTGGGCAGGGCGACATGGGCGCCGCTATGGCCGGCGGGGCCGTGATTGACGGGGTGGGCTCCGCCGGTGTAGAAGCCGTGGGCCTGGCCGGTGTGGAAGCCGCCGCTGGGGAACCCGCGGGCCGCCCGCGGGGACGGGACCATGTTGAACCCCGCCCATGCGGGCGGGGCCATGTTGAACTCCGCCCATGCGGGCGGGAGCAAAATGAAACCGGCCCATGGGGGCGGCGCCAAGATGGACTCCGCCACCCCCGCCGTGAGATGCCCCGGCGGCGCCACGGGCATGAGCCCAAGGCGCTGCCAGCAGCGCCACGGAAGCGGCCATCGCAAATCCGAGGATGATCTTCATGGTATTTGCCTTTCTACAAATCGTTTGCTTGGCACCAACTCAAAGGGACAATTCCTACTTGCCCGCCGCCGCCCTGACGACCTTGACCGGCGGGATGTCGGGGAGTTCCACGCCGTCCAGGGTGCGACCGGCCGACGCCCAGGTGAAGCTGTTGGCGTCGGTGGGGGTAATGACGTTCACGGCGGTGCTCTCGCTGCCGTCGCGGAACAGCCCGCTGGCCTCGATGACCCATTTCGAGCCGTCTTTGGTCCACACGTCATTGCCGAAACCGCCTTGGGCGTCGTAGTGCAGGGAGACGATCTTTCCCAGCTTGGGATTCCAGCCGATGATGCGGCCGCCGCCGACGGTGGTCTTGCCACCCTGGGTGAGGGTGGAGTCGCCCTTGATGAAGTTCCGCCCGCAGAGCCACTGAAACTTGACCCGCCGTCCCTCGTCCTTCGGCCCGACGATCCAGTCGCCCACGAGCCACTCGAGGTCCTTGAGCACGTCCTCATCGACTCCCGGCACGTAGGGGGAATCGTGGCAGTCGACCATGACCCATTTGCCGTCGCGGCGTGCGTGAACGACCGTGTAGCGGGCGGCCGAGGACTCGCCCGAAGGCGAGTTCAGCGTGGTGATGCCCTTCTCGATGGCCGTGTCGGGACCGAGGAAGCGGATCGACTCGATCTTCACCGTCATGGTGGCGCCGGGATGCTCTTTGAACACGCCGGCATACAACTCCTCGATCGCCGCGCGGCCTTGGTACGACTGCCCCAACTCGTCGGCATACTCGGCGTCGTCGGACCAAAGGGCCCCGACGGCCTTGACGTCGGCGGCGTTGCAGGCCTTGACGAATTCGTCGGCCGATTGGCGGATGACTTTCTCGTCGGCCTCGCGGGCCGCCTTGCCGGTGGCGGCTGAGGCTTGGGGTGCGGCAGCCGGCTTCTCCCGCTCCGCTTCCACCACCTGGGCAACGGCCACCGCCGCCGCCAGCAGCGCCGCCGCCAGCAGCGCCGCTGCGGCGGGTCCTAACGGGATCGCCCTAAACATGTACTTCATGGTTGACTCCTACTTGCAAGTGGTTAAGGTTGGCCTTCGATCAGATACCGTCTGAGACGCCGCAGGATGTCCTTAACGTTGTGCGTATGATCGTGGCAGCGTAGGACATCACGTTTCAGATTTTAACTGACATTTCCCCTTTGCAGTGAGCCTGGAGCGGATCCAGACTTGTTTACCGCTGCATCTTACCACGAAGCCCACCCCCCGCGTCTAGCGCCCACGCGGGTTTTCGGTATCCGGCGGCCATCTTTGTTCGCCTGGAAACCCTTTGCCATAACTCTGCCAGGGGGACAAAGGTGGGACTTGGCGATAGGTGAGCGCGGCTTCTCCTTTTTCCGCCCGCCGCACGCGTCCGCCTCGCCCGCCCTGAATCCGGAATCCGCGGTTCCTCATTCCCACCGGACGCGATACGCGTCGCGGGTACCCCGGGTGCCCCGCCGTCGAAAAAGGGGACAGGCACCTCGCTGCGCTCGGAGGGGCAGTCCCCATTTTCGACTCCCTTCTTCTCCCCGCCCTGCGATGTTAGGATGCCGGTATGGCGAAACGGCAACGGATTTCGGCGACGGAACTGGGGCACATGCTCGACCGGCCCGATCGGCCGGTCTACGTGCTCAGCAACGAGGGCGTGATCGTTTATTTCAACGAGGCCTGCCGGCAATGGCTCGGCCCGGGGAGCGAAGGGCTTCTGGGCTGCCGCTGCGCCTACCACTCCAGTGCCGACGTGACCGGGCCGGAGGCCGTGGCGGCCGCGCTGTGTCCGCCGCCGACGGTCTTCAGCGGGCAGGAAGCCGCGGCCTGCGTCTGCCGCGTGGATGAGGCCGGAGGGGCCGCCTACCGCCGCGCCCGCTTCATTCCCCTGGGGGCCGCGGCCGGCGAGGTGCTGGGCGTGGTGGCGATCCTCGGCGGGGAAGACCTCCGCGAGCCGCCTGCCTCGCCGCCGTCATTGCCGACCGAGGCCGAGGAGGAAGCCCAGCGGCGGCACGAGCTGCTGCGGCGCTTTCGACGCCAGACGGTCGCGCTGTACGGCATCGATCGGCTGGCGGGCAACAGCCCGGCCATGCGCCGCGCCAGGGCGCAAGTCGCCTTGGCCGCCGGCAGCCGGGCCAGCGTGTTGCTGGTGGGACCGCCGGGCAGCGGGCGGCAACAGATGGCCACCGCCATCCACTACGGCGCCGGGCCGGAGGCCGCCGGCACGCTGGTGCCGCTGGGCTGCGCGCTATTGGGAAAGGAATTGATCCGCGCGACCGTCAGCGCCGTCAGCGCGATCAGTCGTCCGGGGCGGCCGGCGGCGGTGGACACGTTCTTCTTTCTCCAGGCCGACCAGGTTGCCGCGGAGATTCAGGAGGACCTGGCGGCGATGCTCTCCGCGCGGCCGCCGCAGTTGCGGCTGATCGCCGCGGCCGAGCAGCCGCTGGGCGAGCTGGCGCGGCGGGGGCGGTATCGCGAGGACCTGGCCGCCGTGCTGAGCACGATCACCATCGAGTTGCCCCCGCTGGCCCAGAGGCGCGAGGACCTGCCGCTCTTGGCCCAGGTCTTCCTCGAGGAACTGAACGCCCGCGGCGGCAAGCAGCTCGCCGGCTTCGCGCCGGAGGCGCTGGATCGCCTGGACGCCTACTCTTGGCCGGGCAACATCGACGAGTTGGCGCAGATGGTGGCGGAGGGGTGTTCGCGGGCGGCCGGGCCCGAGGTCCAGGCCGACGACCTCCCCGAGCGGCTCCGCTGGGTCGCGGAGGCGGCCACCCGGCCGCGGCGCAAGGAAGAGGCGATCGTGCTGGACGAGTTCCTGGGACGGATCGAGCGGGAGTTGATCCGCCGGGCCTTGGCCCGCGCCAAGGGCAACAAGGCCCGCGCGGCCCGCCTGCTGGGGCTGACCCGCCCGCGGTTGTATCGCCGCATGGTGCAACTCGGGCTGGAAGGGGCTGGTCCGCAATGAAAGAACTCTTCAGCGCTGCGCCCTCGGAAGGCACCGCCGCCGGCCGGCTGCTGGTATGTGAGCGCAGCGGGCGATGGGCCGGGGCCTTGCGGCGCGAGTTGGCCGCCTCCGGCGTCGAGGTCGGCGAAACCCGCAGCCTGGCCGAATGTTGGGACGCGCTGGTCGCCAGCCCGGCCAGTTTCCTCGTTGTCGAGTTGACCCGCGCCGGCGCCGAGGACCTGCTGGGGCGGATGGTGCGGCGGGAGCGGGATTTCCCCTTGGCCCAGGTCGCCGTGGTGGCCGCCCGCGGGCTGGCCGACTGGCAATGGCTCGTGCGCGAGGCGGGGGCCGTCCA
>JBKQVT010000018.1:0-90286 GCA_052139835.1 Thermoguttaceae bacterium | reverse complement strand
CAACAACGCAACGCGACGGCACGGCGATGCCACATCAAGCGAACGCGAAAGAAACTGCGACAATTGGGCATCTATCTGAAAAACCTTGTACGCTGTAAGTGGCCGTAATCCTGCGCAGTAGAATTAGAAGGCCCGCACGACAGCGAAACCGCGTCTGAATGGTGTGTCGAGGTGCGTTGGGTTTCCTGGCCGTGGCGGGCCTTCGTTTTTCTTGCCGCCGGGCGGTCACCACCGTCTGGCAGGCCTTCCGCCCCGCGACACGGCACACTTTGGTAGCGACTGCCGAAGCTTCTGCACACCGACGAAGGTGACGTTAGTCTCCCCCACGCCGAGTTCTTCGAGGTTGGCCAATCCTTCGAGGTGTTTCAGCCCGGCGTCGCTGATGTCGGCGCCGTAGAGGTCCAGCCAGCGGAGCCGGGTCAATCCTTCGAGGTGTTTCAACCCGGCGTCTGTGATCTTCGTGCAGCCGAGGTCCAGCTTTTCGAGTTGGGTCAACGCCGTGAGGTGTTCCAACGAGGCGTCGTCGACCTCAGACCCGCCAACGCGAACCGCCCCCACGTCGTTAAAAAAGTCAGTTCCCAGCAGCCTCCGCGGCCACGGGGTGGCCTCGGGCCCGCAATAGTACGCTTCTCCGCCGACCTTCCGGATCCACGTTACCGCCACCTTCTGCTGCTCCGCGCGTTCTATTTCCACGGCCAGCCAACTGCAGGGGATGCCGACAACCAGCACGAGCGCCAGCCAAAACCGGACCGTGACCTGGAACCGCTGGTGGAACAACAGCGCGAACACGAACCAACCGGATATCACGAACAGGAACAGGCCGGCAGCCGCCGCGGCAACCAGCACGGCGTAACCCTTGAAACACGGGAAGTAAGGCCAGTGGAATCGGTCGCAGTGCCACGCGAGTCCTTCGACGACCAACGGCACCAGCAGGATGCGGCTCGGCGTGGGACGATCACAGCGCCATCGGCAGGTGATCCTCACAGCAAGAAGAGCCGCCGCGAAGACAACGCCATCGACGACCAGAACCCACCACTCGGTACCGCTGGGCTGTGACCTCATGAAGTAGATCACGCAGAACAAGCAGGGGGTGAGCGGAAAGCCGCGATAGAACATGGCCTCGGTTACGGGGTCTAACTTGCCGGGCGCAGGCATACCGGCACAGCACCACCGCGCCCATTCGGTGGGCCGCAGGTTCGCCCACAAGAGCGTGGCGGCAACCAGCGCGAGCACCACGCCGGTGACCGGATCGACGGGGCGGGGATATCGCAGGAAGGCGACGAGAACCAAGAACGCGGCCAGACAAATCACGGCATCCACGTAGCCGAGCGTGCGCCCCACGGAGAAAAAGACCGCCGTGAGGGTGGTAAGAATCAGCAGTGATCGCAGGCGGTATTGATACCAGCGAAGCGTGGGCGGAGGCGGCGCGGGCGGTTGCTTGGTGTCGGTCATGGGATCACGGTCGTACTCGGCCGGCGGAAATTTTTCAGGCACCCCGTTCTTCCCCTCCGCGCCTTTGCGCCTTGGCGCCTTGGCGTGAAATCTTCCCACCGCCGGCAATAAACGCTACTCGCCCGTGGCCTGCAAATCGGCGAAATACGTCTGCGCGTCGGCCTTGGTCCAAAGACCGATCTTGCCGGCCTCCGTGAACGTGCCGTCCTTGACGTCCAATTGCAGCTTGCCGTCGAAGTAGCATTGGATGTGGTCGCCCTTCTGGACGACCCGCAGGCGGTGCCACTGGCCGGCCGGGACCTTCATCGTCACGCTGGCGAACTGCGTGCGTTTGCCGCCTTCCACTTTGTAGACGCGGTAGTTGTCCTCCAGGGGATTCATCCGCGCGAGGTAATAGTTGTCGGCGTCCTTGTAGCGCCATACCAGGCCGCCGCCCTGGTCCTCCTTGCCCGCCACCGCCTTGAAGGCCACGGTCAGGTCCACGTCCTTGTAGCTGGTGTTGTCGGCGACGCAGAGGTTGAAGAACCTCCCCTTGCCCTGGTCGGAGGTCTGGGCCAGGACCTTCTTGCCGCCGGGCGCAGTGGGGTCTTCGAGCACCTTCCACACGCTGCCCGATCCCTGGCCGGTCTTGGCCGCTGTCCAGCCCGGGGGCAATTGGCCGACCTTGGCGTCGTCCAGCGACATGGCAAACGGGGCGGGGGCAGAAGCCGTCGAGCAACCGACCAGCACGGCGGCCAGCATTATCGTCAATCGGTTCATGGTAACGCTCCACATAGGTCTTGGGTCTTGGGCCTTAGGTCTTAGATCCAAGGCCCAAGACCTAAGGCCCAAGACCCCTCTTATCTCCGTGGTGAGTTCATGTTTTCTCGTAAGCGGTTGCGCAAATTATCTTCCCCTGGCCGTTAACCGTCCAGGGGGCCGGGCGGTTCCTGTCCCTTGGTCTGCGACTGGAGATAGGCGCTGAGCATGATCTGGGCGGCCAGCATGTCCAAACGCTTCTTGCGTCGTTTGCTGGTCAGGCCGGCGGCGGAGAGGAGTTGCTCGGCCTCGCTGGTGGTGAAGCGCTCGTCGAAGAACTCCACCGGCACGCCCGTCGCCTCGCCGAGCCACTGGCCCCAGCGGCGGGCCTCCCGCGACTTCTCGCTCTCGCGGCCGTCGAGATGCACCGGCAGGCCCACGACCCATAGGGCGATCTGCTCGCGGGCCGCCAACTCCGCGAAGTGCCGGGCGTCCAGCGCCCCGGTGCGGCGGGTGTAATTCTCCAGCGGACTGGCGATCTGCCGGCCCGGATCGGAGATGGCCACGCCGATCCGCACGGTGCCATAATCCACGCCGCCGATCCGGCCAAGGGGGAGGGCGGATGGCGGAAGGGGGAAGGAAGAAGGGGACTGGGGACGGGGGACTGGGGGCTGGACAAATTCGGAAGTCGGAAGTCGGAAGTCGGAGGGTGCGGCAGGCGGTGGTTCCCCCGAGTTCCGCCTTCCGAATTCCGAATTCCCTTCGCCTTCGCTCATTGCGCCCCCGTTCTCTCGGAGACGAAGTAGCCCTTCTGCAAGAATCGCAACGTGTACTCCTGGGCCTTGGCGTTGAACATAATGAGGGGATGCTGGACGGGGAGGACGCGGAAATCGCGGGCCCCGGCCAGCCGCGTGGTCTCGACGCTGATGATGCCGTCGTTGTCGCCCGGCAGGAGGAGGTTATAGCCGTGCTTGTCGCCGCGGCCGCCGGCGAGGATGCCGAACTCGCAGGTGGGCGTGGCCAGTTTCCCTTCCACCTGCTGCCAATCGCGGCCCAACTGCTGGCCGGTCTGGCCGGTCACGACGCGATACACCTTGTTGTCGCCCAGGGCCACGGCCAGCAGCGAGCCGTGGTTGGGCGGGGCCAGCATGACGAAGCGCTTGATGCGCCCGTCGGGCCGCCGGCCGCTGGCCGCATCGGTCTGGTCGGCCAGCCAGCGGCGAACCACGATGTTGCCCAGGCTGTGGGCGACGAAGTTGATCTCCTCGATGCCGTCGAGGTGCTCGATGATGTGCCCGAGCGACTTGGCGTTGGCGGCGATGTCGCGCTGCGTGCTGGGATAGGTGACGTTGAAGACCGTGTAGCCGCCGTGGTCATGGAGATACTTGGCCATGACTTCCATGTGGGTGCGGTCGGCGCCCAGGCCGTGCAGCACGATCACGGCCTTGCCCTGCATGGGCGGCAGCTTTCGCTTTTGCTTGATCTCGTCCAGGGCGGCCAGGCATTCCTCGTAGCTGCCCGAGGCATGGCGGAAATCTTTGCCGTCCAGGAGGCGATAATGGCCGGTCAGCACGTTCTGCTGAATCCGCCACTGCTGGAAGAAGAGTTCGTCGGCCCAGAACTGCTTCCCGCCCATGGTGGGCATGGGGATGGCGTCGGCCGGCCCGGCGGCCCGGAGGCAATCCGCCCCGGCCATCCCGAGGACCAGCACCAGCATCCCTGCGATGGAGCGAAGATGTCGCATGTTTGTCATCTCTTGTTCCTCCGTGTGCTCCGCGGCTCCGTAGTGCGTCCCTGGTGTCATGGCGTGTCAACGGGAATTATGTAACGCCCGGCCGTGGGATGCAAGATGAGAAGACGGGGGAAATGGGGAAAGCGGCGGCCGCCGGCGCGGTTGCGTCGGGTCCTACCCGGGGGTATCTTGGAGGGCATGGTCCTCGGGGAGGAGGATTTCACGCAAAGGCGCAAGGGCGCCAAGACGCAGAGGTGAGCGATGGCAGCGGAGACGGTCCCGGCCGCCGGGCGGCCGAAACACAAGCTGCGCTGGTATCAATACAGCCTGCGGACGCTGCTGCTGGTCATGACGCTGGCCTGCGTCGGCATGAGCTGGGTCGCGGTTAAAATGAAGCAGGCCCGCCAGCAGCACGCGGCCGTCGAGGCGATTCGGAAGCTCGGTGGAATGGTTGACTACGATTATCAAAAGAAGGATCCCTTCGACGAGCCGCCCGGGCCAGCGTGGCTGCGCAAGCTGCTGGGAGACGACCTGTTCGCGAGCGTGACATGGGTCAGGTTGAGCGACTCGGATGTCAGCGACGCCGCGCTGGAATACCTCAAAGGATTGGCGAGGCTCGAAATTCTGGATCTCAATCGCACCAACGTCAGCGACGCTGGCCTGCAACACCTCAAGGGATTGACCCAACTCCGCGAGCTGTGCCTCGGCGGGACCAAGGTCAGCGACGCCGGGCTGGAAAACCTCATGGGATTGACCCAGCTCCAAAAGCTCTGGCTCGACAGCACCAACGTCACCGACGCCGGCGCGCAAGACCTCCAGAAGGCGTTGCCGAATTTGGAAATAATCCGATGACACGACAGCGTCGCCCCTCCGGGGTTGAGACGGAAAGCACATGAGCGACCGCGTCCGCGGACTCTTCATCACCGGCACCGACACCGGCGTGGGCAAGACCTACGTGGCGGCCATGATCGCCCGAGCGCTCCGCGCGGCGGGCCGGCGGGTCGGCATCTATAAACCGGCGGCCAGCGGCTGCACACGCGACGGCGAGGAACTGGTTTCCGACGACGCCCTGGCGCTATGGGACGCGGCCGGACGGCCCGGCGACCTGGAGCACGTCTGCCCGCAACGCTTCGCCGCCCCGCTGGCCCCGCACCTGGCCGCCGCGCAGGAAGGAAAACGCATCGACTCGCTGCTCTTGCAAAGCGGGCTGGACTATTGGCGGGAGCGGTCGGAAATCGTGCTCGTCGAGGGGGCCGGGGGGCTGATGTCGCCGCTGGGCGAAACCCAGTACAACGGCGACCTGGCCGCGGCGCTGGGCCTGCCGCTGGTGATCGTCGCCCGCAACGCCCTGGGCACGATCAACGCCACGCTCCAGACGCTGGTGGCGGCCACGGCCTTCGGCCAGGGGCTGGCCATGGCGGGCATCGTCTTGAATCATCCGGCGCCGCCGCCGGCCGACGACGTCAGCCTGGCCTCCAACCGGCAGGAGTTGCTCGCCCGCTGCGTGCCGCCGGTGCTGGCCGAGGTCGCCTGGGGCGCCGAGCGATTCGATGCCCCCATCGACTGGTTCGCGCTGGCGCAAGAACGGACTTGAAGACACGGAAAACTCGCGCAGAGACGCAGAGGCGCAGAGAGGCAGGGGGAAGGAAAAGAGGAAGGGGAAGGGAAAGAGGGGGAATTTCAGGGCTCTTCGAGGCCGTTCACAGCCCGGGTGATGCCGTCTTTCATCAGGGCCTCGCCGAAGTTCAAGAGATAGCCCAACTTGCAGCCAGTCAGACGGAGGTACGTCTGGAGTTGCTTCTTGTGCGCGGGATTGACCTTCTCGACGGACTTCAACTCGACAATAACCCTCTCTTCGATGACGATGTCGGCGCGGAATCCCTCGTCGAATTTGATGCTCTTGTACTGAATGGAAATAGGGACTTCGGTACGCGCCTCCAGCCCGCGCGAGCGCAGTTCATGGGCCATGACGGCCCGGTAAACTGATTCGAGCAGTCCCGGTCCCAACGCGCGATGGACGGCGATCGCCGTTTCCACGACGATCGTCCCAATCTCATTCTCGTGCACCTGGCATCCTTCCCTTCCTCTTCCTTCCTCTTCCTTCCCCTCCGCGCCTCTGCGTCTCTGCGCGAGCCTTCCCTTCTTCTCTTCTTCTCTTTCTACTTCGGTGCGACCCAAACGTGGGCGTCCGGGCCGTCGCCGATGGTGGGGAAGGAAGTGATCCGCAGCCGCGCGGCGCCCATCGGGATCAGCGTCACCGCCTCCACCGGCTCGGAGGACTTCGCCGGACTCGGCTGCAAGACGTTCAAGAGGCCGTTCTTATCCAGCGTCCAGCCGGGGATCCGCCGGGCCTTCGCCTTGAGCTCCAGTGGTGCGGTCTCGGGCGTGAACGGCTGGGCGGGCAGCGGGCCCGCGCCGCGGACCAGCTCGAACGAACCGGCCGGAGTGGCGGCGTCCAACACCAGGCCGTAGTTCCACGGCGTGGTGGGAAAGAGCTCGAACTCCGGCCACTTCGGCGAGCGCTCGCGGAACTTGGACCACCGCTCACCAATCTTCAGCGAGAAGGTCAGCGGCCCGTAATCGACTGACACGGAATCCTTGTTCTTCGCCCAGGTCCGCACGTTGACGGCCATGGGCAGTTTCACCTCGACGGTGTCGCCGCTCTGCCAGTCGCGCTCGATGCGGATGAACGAGAGCGGCTTGGCGTCCACGGTGGCCGCATTGCCGTTGATCGAGACGGCCGGCTTTTCACACCACCGCGGCACGCGGAAGTAGAGGGGGAAGCGGACCTTGCTGGGCGTGGTCAGTTTCAACGCGACGGTGTCGCTGAAGGGGTAGTCGGTGGTGGCGGCGATCTGGACGGTGGTGCCCTCGCCCGGCCCCACCTTGGCCGTCACGTCGCAGGCGGCGTACATCGTGGCGCAGAGTCCGCGGTCGGCCGTGGCGTGCCACAGCTCTTCGGCGAAGTAGGGCCAGCCGTGCGAGACGTTGTGCTGGCAGCAGCGGAAGTCCCAGGGGCTGTAGGCGAGCATGTTGCCGCCGTTGCCGATTCCCGGCGCCTTGTTCTTCGTGTCGCACACGGCCATGTTGGCGCCGGTGAGGTAATGGAGCCCCTTCTCGTTGGCCAGCATGGCGGCGGGCAGGGAGTTGAAGGCCACTTCCTCGCAGCGGTCGGACCAGAGGGGATTGCCGCCGACCTTGGCGAGCATCTCGAAGCTGTGCATCAACTCGACCCAGGAGCAGGTTTCGCATCCCTGGCGGGGATCGCCGTAGCCGCCTCGGCAGACTTCATCGGAGGCGAAACCGCCGCCGGGGAACTGCCCATACTCGCCCATGAAACGCTGGTAGTTGCTCTCGGCGGTGTCGAGGAATTTCTGCTCTTTGGCCTGCACGAAGTAGACGCCCGGCTCGCGGAAGCCCTGGGAGATGTTCACTCCATGCCAGTCGATCACTCCGGTGCTCCAGGGGGAGGTGTGGCGATGGACTTTTTCCGCCAGCTTCAGCAGCCAGGGCTCGCCGGTGTGGTTGTAGAGCCAGTAGACGCTCTCCAGGTTGTCGCCGGCCCGCACCTTGGCCCACGAGCCCGGCAAGAAGTGGGCGTCGTTGTAATCGAGTTGAAAGCGGAAGTACTTGGTCAGGAACGTCAGCACCCGCGGATCGTGGCTGTATTCGTAGTAGGATTGCATGACGTTGAGCATGAGCATGTTGGGCCAGAAGTCGGCGTGGCCGCCCGCCTCGCCGCCACTGTGTTTGTTGGCCTGCGGGCCGAACCAGCCGTCGGCTTCCTGGCTGGCCAGCGCGGCCTCGATCCAGCGGCGGGCGTCGTCGATGATCCGTTTGTCGTGGAGCACGTAGCCCAAATCGCCGTAGCCCTTCAGCCAATAGGGCATTTCTTCCCAGCCGTTGGTCCCCTTGCCCTTGGGATCGCTCCAGGCGCTGCCCTCGAACTTGCACCAGGGCGACAGCTCCTCGAGGTGGCCGGTCATGCCGTCGGCCTCGAGCTGCAACTGGTGCAGCAGCCATCCCTTGGGCTTGATGGCCCCGATGGGCAGCTTCGCCAGCGGGCTGGGCGCCAGCGGGTCGCGGTTGGCCGTATAGAGCCCGGTCGAGGTCGTGGTGGGCAAGGCTTGAACTACTTGCACGTTGTCGTCCGCATAGGTCATGGCCGAGGTCCCGAACAGGAGGATGGCGGCGGCCGCCGTGATGTTGAGCTTCATGTACAGTCTCTCCTTGCAGCGGTGGGATAGGTAGGGGTGAGGTCGAACTGGTTGTCCCGCGAGTGCCCCGGCAGGCAACGGCTCCGGCGACAGGGGACCAACGGCAGGCAACCCAATTGTAATAGCTGGAAAACCGCTTCGCAAGCGTCTGGAGGGAACCTTCGTGCGGGGGGATTGACACCCCGACTACTTGCGGCCAAAATCGGTTTCGCCAAACTGCGGGCGGCCAGGCAAGAGCCACGCTTCGGCCGGATTCGGAAACTTCTCGGCGTCTGGATCAATACGAACATCGGAGGACAAACCGTTGCAGTCCGACGAAGCTCGATTCCCCACTGCGAAACGCGGAACCTCCCCGTGGCTTCGCGCCGGTGCCGTCACCGGTCTGCTCTGTTACATGGCGTGTGCATTCGCCGTGGCGTTCCTCCATTGCAGCCGAGCGGATCCGGCTCCCCACTTTCACCCTGTTTTGGCGGTGCTTCTCGGTCCTTTTGCTCTGATGCCATTTCATGGCGTCACGTTTGGGATGTTCGCCTTGTCGGTGACGCTGGGGGTTGGACCGTTGTTCGTCCTCGTCCTGTCGAGAAATCCGCGATGGCGCAGGTTCTCGGCACTTCTGAGTCTCGCCGTGTGGATTGTCTCGGTACTGCTTGTAACGGGGCTGCTCTAGAAATAAATGCTCGCGGCCAACGCACGCCCCGTCTCACCGAGAGAAATGTCCCCTCCGGCCGGCAATTTCACTCGACGCGGGCTGTGGATATAATTCCGCGGGCCCCCGCACGCACAGTCCGGGGGCTTTTTCCAATCCCTAATCCCCAATCCCTAATCCCTCGCTTGAGCATACTGGCGTTTACGATCCTCCTGGGTCTGGGTTCCTTCGCGGCGGGGCTGCTCGGCGCCTTGACCGGCCTGGGCGGCGGCGTGGTCATCGTGCCGCTGCTGGTGCTGGTCTTCGGAGTGGACCTGCCCGATGCCGTGGGCACGTCGCTGGTCGCCGTGATCGCCACCTCGTCGGGGGCGGCCGCGGCTTATGTCCGCGAAGGATACTCGAACATCCGCATCGGCATGGTGCTGGAGGTGGCCACCACGATCGGGGCCGTCGCCGGGGCGTTGCTGGCCCTGGTGATCGCCCCGGGAATCATCTCGATCATCTTCGGCGTGGCGCTCCTGATCTCGGCCTACCTGTCCGCCCGGCAGCGCCCCGTGGAGGCCCGGCCGACGCGGTCCGATCGGCTGGCCGAGTACCTGCGGCTCCGTGGCAGCTTTCCCACGCCGGAAGGACCGCGAGCATATCACGTCGTCGGCCTGCCCTTGGGTTTTGCGCTGATGTGGGTGGCGGGCGTGCTCTCCGGGCTGTTGGGGATCGGCTCGGGGGCCTTCAAGGTCCTGGCCATGGACCAGGTGATGAAGCTCCCCTTCAAGGTGTCGACGACGACCAGCAACTTCATGATCGGAGTGACCGCGGCGGCCAGCGCCGGGGTCTATCTCAATCGCGGCTATATCGCCCCGGAGCTGGCGCTGCCGGTGGTGCTCGGAGTGCTGGCGGGCTCGGCGTTGGGGACGCGCATCCTGGTCGCCGCCCAGGTGCGGGTGCTGCGGATCGTCTTCGCCCTTCTGGTGCTGGCCATTGCCATCGAGATGATTTACAAGGGAATCTGCGGAGGGTTTTAATATGTTGTTCCCTGGAAAGGGGTTGACGGATCGGCAGGCCGAGCAGCTCGTCGGCCGCATTTTGCAGATCGGTGTGCTGCTGTCGGCCTTGGTGGTCGCCGCCGGCGGCATTCTCTACCTGACGCAGAACGCCGGCAAGCCGGCCGGCCATCACGAGTTTCACCGCGAGCCCGAGCGGTTGCGCAATCCCGTGGAGGTCGTCCAGGGGGCCGTGGGCCTGCACCCGCGGGCCGTCATGCAGTTGGGCGTCCTGCTGTTGATCCTCACGCCGGTGGTGCGGGTGGCCTTTACGGTGTTGGTTTTCCTGGCCCAGCGGGACGTGAAGTTCGTGGCCGTGACGGTCTTCGTGCTGGCGGTGCTTTTGCTGAGCCTGTTGGGGGCACGGTGGCTGCCGGGATAAGAAATGTCGGAACCGGCCGGCCCGCGAAGGCAGCGTTCCCTGTGCAATGATGCGGAGTAGCGGTGATTTGTGAGAATGGCGCCGGCGATCCTCGCCCCGATTGTCATGCTTCCCCAGACGGCGTAGAATCGAGTGATAGTTGCCGAGTTGCCCACGGTGCCTGGATTCTGCGCTAATTGAGGAACGTTCTCCGACCGGGGAATTGCTATGAAGGACCCTCGCTACGATGGAAAGCCGCTCCTCCGATTGATCGAGTTGTGGGTTCTTTGGGCTATCGGAGAAATTGACGACGCGGACCAGGCAAGGCTGAAAGAGATGGAACCCCAACTCCAGAAGACATGGGGAGGCGAAGGAGCATGGCACGAAATGATCGGGGCTACACTGCAGCTTCCGGCATCCTTACCAGAACAACTTCGTGGAATGTGGCAGCGGAATCTGGAAACGGCACGAAGGGAAGGCGTTCCACCTCCAAGGGAGATTTTCGCGAAATCCATTGCCGACCAGATTGCCGGAGGTTCGGGGTGACAACCTGTACCCTCGCGAACACGGCGTCGTCGCAGAGTCGCCTCGGCGACCAACTTCGATGACGACCAGCACCTACAAAAGCCGCCCATGGGGTGCATGTGGACTGGATCACAGATACCATAGCGATAGGAAACTACCTCGACGCCCTCGATGCCGACCTTCTGCGGCGTGAGAAGATCGCGTCAGCTCTGAGCCTCGATGCCGTCCTTTATGGGAAAGAGCCATCCGAATACGGCCTAAAGCGCATCGAGGTTGTGCCGCTTGAGGACGCCCTCGGTAACGAACCTCGCTTGTACAGGCTCGCCGTGGACTATCTTAGGGAATTGGTTCAGGTGGCGCCACCCGTGCTCGTCCAGTGCCATGCCGGCAGGAGTCGATCAGCAGTGGTCGTGGCGGGCTATTTGGCGACGGCGCGCGGAATTGACCCGGAGGAGGCATTGCGCTTCGTTGCCAGCAAGCGAGAGATCGCCGTAACACCGGGCCTGGAGCGGCTGCTGGACTTCTTGTAACCCGGCGTCAAGCCGTGACCGCTATTTCTCTGCGCGACCACCACTTGGGAACGCGGCTATTGCTGGGATCACGCGGGTTGCCCGCGCCCGCTGGCCGCGTTTGGCGGGATTTGGCAGCGAGAACGGGCCGTTTGATTACGCATTTCCCACCGGACACAGCCGGTGGGCTTGGAGGAACCCCGGCGCCCCGACCCTTGCAAAGTCCGCCCCGTTTGCGTAAATTAACGTGCCTCGAAAGCCCCTGTCCCAGGAGGAGAACATGGCACTCAAGACACCCAGGGCGGCCAAGACGCGCAAGACGGCCGAGAAAAAGCTCTCCCGGCTGCGAAAACCCGACGACATGTCGCTGGCCGAGTGGCAGACCGCCCTGCGGCGGCAGTTCGGCCGGCAGCAGCCTTTCAAGCTGAAGAACGTGGGCGGGAAGGAAATCTTCTCCGAGTTCGAGGTCTTCAATCCGGAGACGAAACGGACCTATCGCGTGGCCGTCCGGGGCGTGGCCGCGGGCGAAAACTTCTGCTCCTGCCCGGATTTCGCCGTCAACACGCTGGGCACCTGCAAGCACGTCGAGTTCACGCTGGCGAAGCTGGCGAAGAAACCCGGCGGCAAGCGGGCGCTGGCCGGGGGCTTTCAACCGTCCTACTCCGAGGTGTTTCTCCGCTACGGGGCCAAGCGGGAGGTGATGTTTCGCGCGGGGACCGGCTGTCCCGCGGGAGTCAAACGGCTGGCGGTGCGCTACTTCGACGAGGAAGGCCGGCTGCGGCCAGAGGCCTTCGCACCATTCCACGAGTTCCTCAAGAAGGCGGGGAGCAATGGGCACGAGCTCCGCTGCTATGACGACGCCCTGGCGATGGTGGCCCAGGTGCGGGACCGGGCGGAGCTGGCCGCGCGGATCAAGCGGGCCTTTCCCCAGGGCATCCGCAGCCCGGCCTTCAAGAAGCTGCTAAAAACCTCGCTCTATCCCTATCAGCGCGAGGGGGCCTTGTTTGCCGCCACCGCCGGCCGCGCCCTGCTGGCCGACGACATGGGGCTGGGCAAGACGATCCAGGCCATCGCCGCCGCCGAGATCCTCGCCCGCACCGCCGGCATCGAACGGACGCTGGTCATCTCGCCCACCTCGCTGAAGCACCAGTGGCAGCAGGAGATCGAGAAGTTCGCCGGCCGCCCGGCCCTGGTGGTCGAGGGCCTCGGCCCCCGCCGCGCGGAGCTTTACGCCGCCGAGTCGTTCTACAAGCTGACCAATTACGACGTCGTCCATCGCGACATGGACGCCATCCGCCGCTGGCAGCCCGACCTGATCATCCTCGACGAGGCGCAACGGATCAAGAACTGGCAGACCCGCGCCGCCCAGAGCGTGAAGCAACTGGCCTCGCCCTATGCCCTGGTGCTGACCGGCACGCCGCTGGAGAACCGCCTGGAGGAGCTGCACTCGATCGTCGAGTTCGTCGACCGTTTCCGCCTCGGGCCGATGTTCCGCTTCCTGGCCGAGCACCAACACACCGACGAGGGCGGCCGGGTGGTCGGCTACCGCAACCTTTCGGCGATTTCCGAGACCCTGGCGCCGATCCTGCTGCGGCGCACCAAGGACAAGGTGCTCAAGCAACTGCCCGAGCGGCTGGAAAAGCGGTTCTTCGTCCCCATGACCGAGCAGCAGGCGGACATGCACCAGGAGAACGGCGAGAGCGTGGCCCGGCTGGTGGCGAAGTGGCGGCGGAACCACTTCCTCAGCGAGGGCGACCAGCTCCGCCTCCGCATCGCCTTGCAGAACATGCGGATGTCGTGCAACAGCACGTACCTGCTGGACCATGAGACCGACCACGGCGTGAAGGCCGACGAGATGGCCCGTCTGCTGGAGGAAATCTTCGAGGACCGGGAGACGAAGGTGGTGGTGTTCAGCCAATGGCTGCGGATGCACGAGTTGGTGGTGCGGCGGCTGGAGCGGCGCCGGTGGCGGCACGTGCTCTTCCACGGCGGCGTGCCGGGCCCGCAACGCAAGGACCTGGTCCGCCGCTTCAAGGAGGACCCCGAGTGCCGGCTGTTTCTGGCGACCGACGCCGGCGGCGTGGGCCTCAACTTGCAGCACGCCTCGGTGGTGGTAAACCTCGACCAGCCCTGGAACCCGGCCGTGCTGGAACAGCGGATCGGCCGCGTCCATCGCCTCGGCCAGAAGAGGCCGGTGCGGGCGGTCCATTTCATCGCCCAGGGGACCATCGAGGAAGGGATGCTCGGGCTGCTGGCCTTCAAGAAGTCGCTCTTCGCCGGCGTCCTGGACCAGGGCGACGACGAGGTCTTCCTGGGCGGGACGAAGCTGAAACGGTTTATCGAATCGGTCGAGAAGGCCACCACGGCGATTCCGCCGGCGATGCCCACCGAGACGGGGCCGGCCGCCGACGACGAGGCCGCCGAAGCGATGAACGACGAGACGGCGGCCGCGATGGCCGAAGAGACGGCGGCGGCCAGGCCGCGGGAAAGCGTGGCGCCGCAAGAGCAACTCTGGCGCGACGTGGCCGCGGCCGGCCAGTCGCTGCTGGAGAAGGTGACCCAGGCGCTCGGCGGCGGGCAGCCGGGCAAAGGCCCGCCCGCGGCGGCCGGCATGACGGACGGACTGTTGGCCCGCGACGACCGCACCGGCCAGACGTATCTCAAGCTGCCGCTGCCGGAGCCGGAGACCATCGAGAAGATTTTCACGTTGCTGCGGGCGTTTACGGGAGGAAAATAACACCCATGAACACCGACAACTTCTGGCGCGAGCAGTGCGTGATCGTCACCGGGGCCTCCAGCGGCATCGGCCGGGCGCTGGCCCGCTTGCTGGCCCGGCGAGGCGCCAAGGTCGGACTGATCGCCCGCCGCGAGCCGCTCCTGGCCGAACTGGCCGCAAGCGTCGCCGGCGAAGGCGGCCGGGCCGCCTGGGTCGCCGCCGATATCACCGATCTGGAGGCCGTGGCGGCCGCCGTGCAAACCCTCGAAGGCCAACTCGGGCCCTGTGATACGCTGGTAGCCAACGCCGGCATCTACCGCAAGACCAACGGCCTCCAGTTCGATCCCCGCAAGGCCGACGCGGTCGTCGCCGTGAACCTCCTGGGCGTGATGCACGCGGTGGGGGCCGTGCTGCCGGGGATGGTCCGCCGCCGCCGCGGCCGGCTGGCCGCCGTGGCCAGCATCGCCGGCGCCGTGGCCCTGCCCGGCAGCGCCGCCTATGCCGCCAGCAAGGCCGCCGTGCGGAAACTCATGGAGTGCCTCCGCGTCGATCTCCGTGGGACGGGCATCACCGTGACCGCCATCCTCCCCGGCTACGTCGATACCGCGTTGCTCACCGACGAGGAACGCGCCACGCTCGGCAACGTGGTCAGCGCCGAGTACGCGGCCGAGCAGATCGCCTGGGCGATTGAGCGCGGCAAGCGGGAGCACTGGTTTCCCCGCCGCACGCGGCTGATGGCGCGGATCGCCCGGCTCTTGCCGCCGGCGCTGTACGAGCGCGTGATGAGCCGAGAGCCGGAGATGGAAGAGACGGTGTGATCTTCCGGACGAGCTACGGCGCGGTGAGCTTCAGGCCGATGACGCCGGCGACGATCAGGGCGATGAAGAGCAGCCGCACGGGGCTGCTGGATTCCTGAAAGAGGAAGATGCCCAGCACGGTGGCCCCGAAGGCGCCGATGCCCGTCCAGACAGCATAGCTGGTGCCGATGGGCAGGTCCCTGGCCGCGCGGGCCAGCAGTCCGAAGCTGACGAAGCTCAAGAGGATCGTCGCCACGCTGGGCCAGAACCTGGCCAGCCCGTGGGTATACTTCAGGCCGATGACCCAGGCGATTTCGAAGAGGCCGGCGAAGAATAGCAAGATCCAGGCCATGGCAAGTTAAGGATGAAGGATAAAGGATGAAGGATAACCGGACAGGCTTGGGCTCCACGCGTTCATCCTTCATCCTTTATCCTTAAACTCGCCTTCAGGCCGGCCATGGCTTCCACCAGGCCGTCGACCGCCTCGGGGGTGTGGTTGGCGTTGACTTGGATGCGCAACAGGCCGCCGTTGATGGGCACGGCGGGGAAGGTGGCCGACTGCACGTAATAGCCGCGGTCGAAGAGCCACTTGCCGGCCTCCAGCGTGCGCTCGATGTCGCCGATGGTCACCGAGATGATGGCGGACTGGCCGCCGTGGACGCAAAGCCCCAGGCCGCGGAGGCCCCCGGTCAGCCGGCCGACGAGGCGATGCAGCCGCTGGAGCATCTGCTCGTATTCGGGCGATTCGAGGAGGTCGCAGACCGCGCAGACGGCGGCCAGGTAGGGCGGCGGCACCGGCCCGCCGAAAATGAAGGTGCTCGAACGCATCTTCAACACCGGCTTCAGCGCCGGCGTGCAGGTCACGAAGGCCCCCATGCAGGAAAAGGCCTTCGACAGCGATCCCACCATGAGGACCTCGTCGAGCGTGCCGAGGACCATGCGGGCGGCGCCGCGGCCGCCGGGGCCAACCACGCCCGTGCCGTGGGCGTCGTCCACATAGAGCATGCCGCCGTAGCGGCGCGTCACCTCGTCGAGCTCCTGCAGCGGCGGGATTCTGCCGGTCATGCTGTAGACGCCGTCCACCGCCACGACGCAGCCCTCGTACTGCTCCTTCGCCAGGATGTCTTCCAGGGCCTCGGGACAACAAGGGTGCAACTCGCGGAGCACGGCGCCGTTGGCGGCGGCGATCTTGGCGGCCTGCTGCATGCTGTCGTGGGAAAGGCGGTCGACCACCAGCAAGTCGCCCTTGGTCGCCACCGCCGGGATCAGGCCGATGTTGGCCAGCGTGACGCTGGGGAAGATCAAGGCATCGGCCACGCCCAGCCAGCGGGCCACGCGGCGTTCGGCCTCGTGACAGAGGTCCACGGTGGAGAAGGCCCGCGAGGCCCCGTTGTGGGTGCCCCACTGGCGGGTTGCCTCGATCAACGCCCCCTGGACGTGCGGATGGCGATCGAGGCCGAGGAAACTGTCGGAGCCGAAGTTGAGCAGCTTCCGCCCCCCCACCGTCATGCCGCGATGGTCGTCCATCCCCTCCAGCACCAACTCCTTGAGGTGGATGTCGCGCATGCCCTCCAGGAACAAGAGGCCCAGGCGCACGAAGCGGTCCTGGCTGAGCCGGGCCGTGAGCCGCCCGACGGCATCGTCGGCGGCGTGCTCGGCGGCCTTGCGGACGGCCTTGCGGCGTTTGCACTTCGGGATCGCAGCGGCCACGCCAGCCTCGCCGTGCTCCAACGCTTCTGCCTTGGAATCCATCCCGAACTCCTTCATTCGAGGATAAGCGGTTATTATCATGGTTGGGTTGCGTCGTTGCAAGCACCGGTCCCTGGTCTCCACCCCCCACTTAAAGAGTATACCAAGATGCCGGAAGATGCCGCGGTAAACCATCCCGGCCGACAGCCGCTTCCCGCGGCGGCGTGGTATCAGGCCGGAATGTGGATGGGATGCGACTTTTTCGGCCTGCTCCGCCTCCTGGGGCGCCATCGCTTCGCTGTCCACCCCGGACGTTTGCCCGCCTGCTTGTTCGACCTCTGGTTCAGCGCCTTCAACACCGCCACGGGGGCACTGCAACAGCTCCTTCTTGGCCCCGGGGCAGACCGCACTAAGTTGGAGGGCGATCCGATCTTCATCATCGGGCACTGGCGGACGGGCACCACGCTCTTGCACGAGCTTTTGGCGATGGACGGTCGGCTGCGTTGCCCCACCACCTTCGAGTGCTTCACGCCCAACAACTTCCTCATCAGCGAAACGCTGCTGAAACCCTGGAGCGGCTTCACTCTGCCCCGCCGCCGCCCCCCGGACAACATGCAGATGGGCTGGGACCTCCCCCAGGAAGACGAGTTCGCCCTGTGCAACATGGGAGTGCCCTGTCCCTACTGGGGCATCGCCTTTCCCAACCAACCGCGGCAGGCGGACGACTATTTCGAGTTGGACCGGCTCGACGCCTTCCAGCGCCGCCGCTGGCAGCAGGCGCTGCGGACGTTTCTGGCGCGGTTGACTTACAAGCGGCCCGGACGGATTGTACTCAAGTCGCCCCCGCACACCTTCCGGCTCCCCATCCTGCGGGAGATGTTTCCCGACGCGCGCTTCATCCACCTGGTTCGCAACCCCTATGTGGTCTTCCCCTCGACGGTGCGGCTTTGGAAATCGCTCTACGTGCTCAACAGCTACCAGGAGCCGACCTGCGCCGACCTCGAAGAACAGGTGCTGGCCACCTTCAGCCGCATGCACCAGCGCCTGGAGGCCACCCGCGGGCTGATCGGGCCGGCGCGCTTCTGCGAAGTCCGCTACGAAGACCTGCTGGCCGGGCCGCTGGCCGCCATGCGGCAGATCTATGAGCAGTTGGAATTGGGCGGCTTCGAGCGCGTGGCGCCGGCCATCGGCCAATACTTCCGCGACCACGCCGACTATCAGACCAACCGCTTCGAGTTGACGCCCGATCAGCGCGATCGCGTCACCCGCCGCTGGGGGCCGTATATCGAGAAATATGGATATGGGGGGAAGGATGAAGGATGAAGGATGAAGGATGAAGGGACTCGGAGGTTCGACCGTAGCGTGAGCGTTTCAGAGCCCCAAGCCGCTACGAATCCACACAAGCTCCGCTGGTATCAGTACCGCCTGCGGACGCTGTTGCTGCTCGTGTTGGTCGTCAGTGTCGCGCTTTCCATCTATCGCACTTATCGTTGGTGGAACACCGACTTGATCGACCGCGGGTACGATGTTGCCGACCTGGTCGTTCCACAGTCGATGGATCACACGGACCGGTTCGACGACCTCTGCGAGGCGATCCAGTCGGTATTGGAACCGTGCTCATGGGACGACGTTGGCGGAGAAGGCTCCTTGGTCCCCGCCAGGACGCGCCAGGTCCTCCTCGTGCACCACTGCCGCAGAATGCACAAGAAGGTCGCCGCCTTTCTGCTCAAACTTCGGCAGCAGATTCCGAACGACGCCACAGATGCCGCTGCCGCCGCGCGCAGGGAGCAAGCCAACTCTGCGGATGTAAAGCGTTTGCAGGGAGAATGGGAGGTCGTAGCCTGCGAGTCCGACGGCCGGCCGGTCGCGGGGGTCGTCGGGGCGCGATGGCGATATGAGGGCCGCACATGCGACTCCTGCTCCTTCGTACTGGACGCAACGAAGACGCCCAAGTGGATCGACGTTTACCGGCCATTCCTGGGCGATCAACCGATACCTGAGTTCTATAAGGTGCAGGGTGTCTACGCTCTCGATGGGAACTCATTGACAATCTGCGAATCGCCCTTCGGGGCAGCGCGGCCCGCGTCGCTCTCCGCGAAGCGGGGCGATCGGCGGCTTTGGTACGTGCTGAGGCGAGCGAACGCGCCCGGCCGGAAATGAAGCGGAGGACGTCCTGCCGCTGCGTCGGGCATTTCCCGCCGGACGCCGCCGGCGGGCTTGGGGGGAAAGGGCGACGTTACTCCTCTCCTTCCCCCTTCCGCCCTCCGCCCTCCGCCTTATTCCCGCCCTCCGCCCTGATTCTTCCTTCTTTGTCCACCTGCCAGAGGCGGCCGGTTTCCGGCTCCAGGGCGGTGAGCCAGCCGGCGCCGTAGCACCAGGTGTCGATGCACTTGAGGTAGCCGAGGTCGAGGACCTCGCCGCTCCGCTGCGCGGTGTGGCCGACGATCGCCGTCTTGCCCGAGCAATGGGGTCCCGGCGGACCATACTTCAGCGACCTCCACAGCAACGCCTGCCGCGGCTGTTGGTCCAGGGGGAGTTCGGCCACGTAGTTGCCGTGGACGAAGAAATGCCGGTCTGTCTCATAAAACAAGCGGCAGCGGCGGATGAAATCCAGATGGGCGGGGAACCCTCGGGCCACCTCCTTCGGCGCCGCGGCGGCAAAGGAGGCCAAGGTCGCCTCGCCGCCAAAGACGAGCCAATCGGCCGCCAGGTCCTCCCGCCCCTCGCACACCGCCAGCATCATCTCGTCGTGGTTGCCCAGCAGCGGGACAAGCTGGGCCTGTCGCTCCAGCGCCATCAGGCGCTCGAGGACGCCGCGACTCTGGGGCCCGCGATCGACGTAATCGCCGATGCTGACGAGGGTATCCTGCGGCTGCGGGTCGATCAGCTCCAGCAGCTTGTCCAGGGCCGCCAGGCAGCCGTGGATATCGCTGATGGCAATGGTTCGCGGCATGGGCGGCATTATAAAGGATGAAGGATAAAGGATGAAGGATGACCAGGCAGGTTTATCGGCTCATCCTTCATCCTTTATCCTTCATCCTTATTCTTGACTCCGGCTTCCGGGGGGCTTACAATGAGCACGGATTCTTGACTACCGGAACCTCTCAGGAGAGCAAGTCATGGCCCGCGAAAATCAAGGTTTGCAGATCGCGCTGATCATCTTCGTCATGCTCACCGTCGTGCTGGGCGTGCTGCTGCTGGTTTACGTCCGCAAGGATGCGGACGCGGAGCAGAAGTCGCGGGCGGCCGAGGCGGTGGCCACCACCGCCCGCGAGGACAAGAACCAGGCGGCGTCCGAGTGCAAGGACCTCAAACGCATGATCGGCTATCCGACGAAGAGCCAGCAGGAGATGGCGGCCCAGTTCGAAGGCGACATGAAGGCGTTTGCCCAATTTCCCGAGGACGTCCGTTTCTACAGCCCGATCCTCGGCCAGTTGGCCGCGACGATCAAGACCAAGGACGACGTGATCGCCGAGAAGGACAAGGAAAACAAGCGGCTGGGGGCGGACTTTGCCCGGCGCGAGAAGGAGATGGACGAGCGGATCGCCGTCTTTGAGGAGGCGGTGAAGAAGGGCGGCGTCGACACGGCGCAGATTCTCAAGGATTCCCAGAAGGATCGCGAGAAAATGCAAGCCGACCTGGAATCACTGGCCAAGGACCGCGATACAACCAAGATCGGCAACGAGGAGCGTGCCCGACGCTTCAAGGAGCAGATCGCGCAACTGTCCGCCAAGCTCGACGAGCAGGCCAAGCGCATTGTCGAACTCGTCGCGATCATCGAGACGCTGCGTCCCGGCGCGCCCAGCCACTTCGTCGGCGCAATCACCGAGGTGAGCCAGCAACAGCGCAGCGTCTGGATCAACCTCGGATCGGCCGACGGCCTGGACCGGCAGATGACCTTCGCCGTCTATTCCGCAGACACCACCGACCCGGCCAAGGCCGCGAAGAAGGCCGGCATCGAGGTGACCGAGGTCAGCGGCCAACATCGGGCGATGGCCCGCATCCTCGAAGACAAGGACACCGACCCGATCGTCGGCGGCGACAAGATCGCCACGCCGCTGTGGTCGCCGGGCCAGCAGAAGCACTTCGCCTTGGTCGGATTGCTCGATCTGGGCGGCGACGGCAAGGACGACCATGAAGGGGTGAAGAATCTCATCAAGATCAACCACGGCGTCATCGACGGCGACGTGGACGCCAAGGGCAAGTTCGTCGGCCATCTCACCGTGAACACCACCTTCCTCGTCGTCGGCGAGCCGCCGGCGCAGAACGCGGCCCCCGAGGCGATGAAGTCTTACACCGACGCGCTCAACGAGGCCAAGCGGCTGGCCATCCGCACGATTTCGCTGGCCGACTTGAAGGAGCAGATGGGCTATCACAGCCAGGCGGGGGCGAAATGACAAGGCGGAGGGCGGAGGGCGGAAGGCGGAAGGAAGTGTGAAGGATGAAGGATAAAGGATGAGGGATGAAGACGTCCCGGCCGCACGCTTGCGGTTTCGCACTTCGCCCCCTCCGCAGAGTTACGCGATGCCGCTCCGGCCGCTTGGAGGGGTATTTTCTTGACGGCCACCGCCGGCCTGATTAAAATGGACTGCGGTTCTGGCGTTTGCGTCACGAGGTTCCTCTGGTCCGCGGCAGTTCGGCCGCGGGGGAGTTGGGAACGAGGCATTCTCGGCCTTTGCATCTCCGGCACGCGTGGCCCGCGCCGGAGCCATCCTGGAGCAAGTTATGGCCCGCGAAAATCAAGGTTTGCAGATCGCGTTGATTATCTTCGTCATGCTCACGGTGGTGATGAGCGTGATGTGGTTTTTCTACTTCAAGAAGTATGACGAGACGGACCGCAAGGCGCAGGTGGCCGTGGACCACGCGGTGCAGGCCGACGCGCAGCGCCTGCAAACGGAGGCGGAGAGCAAGGAGCTCAAGCGGCTCATCGGTTTTGCCTCGTCGAAGACGACCCAGGATATCACCCACCAATTTGACGAGGACATGAAGGAGTTTGGCCATTGGCCCGAGGACGTCCGCTTCTACAGCCCGATCCTCCACCAGTTGGTCGCCACGATCAAGGCCAAGGACAACGAGATTGCCGCCAAGAAGGCGCAGTTGGATCAGCAGAAGAAGGAGTTTGCCCAGCGCGAGGAGACCTGGAAGGAGCAGATCGCGACCGCGGAGAAGACGGCGGCGGATGCGGGGACCAAGCTCGTCGACGTCACCAAGGAAGCCGATCAGGGCCGCCAGGAGACCATGGAGCAGCAGCAGAAGCTGGCGGCGCTGGTGGACAACGTCAAGAAGGCCAACCGCGAGGAGAACGAGCGTTCCAAGGAGGAAATCCAGAAGCTGCACGGCACCATCGACCAGTATGCCGGGATCAACGTCACGCTGAACAAGAAGCTCGGCTCCTACACGCGGACCTACCCCGACCGCTTCTGCGGCGAAGTCCGCTTCGTCAACCAGCGCGAGAGCACGGTCTGGATCGACCGGGGCTGGGCCGACGGGCTGGACCGGCAGGTCACCTTCAGCGTCTATTCCGGAGACACCACCGATCTTGCCAAGGCCGCCAAGAAGGCCAGCATCGAGGTCACCAAGGTCACCGATGAGCACATGGCCATGGCCCGCATCCTCGACGACAAGTCGACCGACCCTATCGTGCAAGGCGACAAGCTCTTTACGCCGGCTTGGGCCCCGGGCGAGCAGAAGCACTTCGCCCTGGTCGGCTTCCTCGATCTCAGCGGCGAGGGCAGGGACGATCATCAAGGGGTCAAGAACCTCATTCTCCTGCACCACGGCGTGATCGACTGCGACGTGGACGCCAAGGGCAAGCGCATCGGCGCGATGACGGTCAACACGAACTACCTCGTCCGCGGCGAGCAGCCCTCGGAAAAGGGGCAGACCGAGGTGATGGCCGCCTACACCAAGCTCACCACCGACGCCGACCGCCTCGGTGTCCGCACGATTTCCTTGTCCGATCTGAAGGAGCAGATGGGCTACCGGAATCAATCGCCGGTGCAGCGCTTCGGGGCCGCCGCCCCGGCCGGCAACGCGCCCTAGCGCTCGGTCGATCCTGTTTTGACGGTTCGGGCGCCACCCTCCGGCGCGGCTGCGTGGCGAGCCTTGCGCCGCCGCCGCCGATGCCCTGGACAAAAACGGGGTTTTCGCTACACTGGGACGGAAACGGATTCTTCCCTTTCCTCGTTTTTTGCCCCCTACGCAGGAACCGCATATGCAAAAGCGCATCTACAATTTCTCCCCCGGCCCGGCTGTCCTCCCCCTGCCTGCCTTGGAAGAGGCCCAACGCGACCTGCTGGCCCTGCCCGGAGCAGGCATTTCCATCCTGGAAATCTCCCACCGCTCCAAGCAGTTCTCGCAGATCATCGAGCAGACGGAAGCCAACCTCCGCACCCTGCTGGCTATTCCCGAGAACTACCGCGTCCTCTTTCTTCAGGGGGGGGCGCTGATGCAGTTCGGCATGGTCCCGATGAACTTCTTGCGCAACTCGGGCAAGTCGGCCGACTACGTCGTCACCGGCACCTGGTCGAAGAAGGCCGCCGAAGAGGCCAAGACCCAGGGGACCGTGCGGACGGCGTGGGACGGCAAGGCGACCAACTACGACCGCACGCCGCCGCAGGCCGACTTGAAGCTCGACCCGGCGGCCGCCTACGTCTACATGACCTCCAACGAGACGATCCAGGGGGTGCAGTTCGCCACCGAGCCCGCTTGCGGCGACGTGCCCCTGGTCTGCGACTCGTCCAGCGACTTCCTCTCCCGGCCGGTGCCCATCGCCCGCTATGGCATCCTCTTCGCCTGCGCGCAGAAGAACGCCGGTCCGGCGGGGGTGACGATCGTCATCATCCGCGACGACCTGGTGGCCCGCTCGGCCGCCGACTTGCCTTCCATGCTCAACTACAAGGTGTTGGCCGAGAACAAGTCGCTGTTGAACACGCCGCCGGTGTTCTCGATTTACGTGGCCAAACTGGTGACCGACTGGCTGCTGGACGAGATCGGCGGCCTGGACAAGATGCAAGCGCTGAACCGCAAGAAGTCGCAGTTGCTCTACGACGCCATCGACGCCTCGCAGGGCTTTTACCAGGCCCACGCCCAGCCCGCCTCCCGCTCGATGATGAACGTGCCTTTCCGGCTGGCCGACGCGGCGCTGGACGAGCCCTTCCTGAAGGAGGCGGCCACCCGCGGGCTCTGCGAGCTCAAGGGGCACCGCTCGGTGGGCGGCTGCCGGGCCTCGCTCTACAACGCCATGCCCATCGAAGGCGTGCAAGCGCTCCGCGATTTCATGCTCGAATTCTGCCAGAAGTACAGCGGCGGAAAGTGATGTACGTGAGGCAGTGGGGACCGAAGGCTCTCCCCTCTCCCTCCGGGAGAGGGGCCGGGGGTGAGGGCCGTTTGGCGAATGGTAGACTGCCCTCACCCTAACCCTCTCCCGGAGGGAGAGGGGACCGGAAGGAGTTCGCCATGTCCGATACAGTCGCTCCCGAGCGGCCGGCGGCCGTCTCCGGAGTGTCCATCAGCGACTACCTCATCCAGCGGCTGCGGGAAAGCGGCGTCCGCGACGTCTTCGGCGTGCCGGGCGATTACGTGCTCTCGTTCTATGCCCGCCTGGAGAGCAGCCCGCTGCGCGTCGTCGGCTGCACCCGCGAGGACTGCGCCGGCTTCGCCGCCGACGCCTACGCCCGCGTCAACGGCATCGGCGCCGTCTGCGTGACCTATTGCGTGGGCGGGCTGAGCCTGTGCAATTCCATCGCCGGGGCCTATGCGGAGAAGTCGGCCGTGGTGGTCATCAGCGGCTCGCCGGGGCTCCGCGAGCGCTTCAACAATCCCCTCCTGCACCACAAGGTGAAGGATTTCAGCACCCAGTCCGAGGTCTTCCACCGCCTCTGCATCGCCGACGCGGTGCTGGACGATCCGCAGATGGCCTTCGGCGAGATCGACCGCGTGCTGGCCGCCGTGCTCCGCTATCGCCGCCCCGGCTATATCGAACTGCCGCGCGACGTGGTCCACACGGTGCCGACGGGCCCGTATACGCGGACCATCCAGGAGCCCACCAGCGATCCGGAGGTCCTCCGCGAGGCGGTGGCCGAGGCCGTGCGGCGGATTTCGGCCGCCCGCCGGCCGGTGATCCTCGCCGGAGTCGAGATCCATCGCTTCGGCCTGCAAGACCGCCTGCTGGCGCTGGCCGAGGGGGCGGGCATCGCCATGGCCGCCTCCATGCAGGACAAGAGCGTCGTCAGCGAGCGGCATCCGCTCTTCGTCGGCATCTATGAAGGCGGCATGGGCCGCGAGGAGGTCACCCAGTTCGTCGAGGAGAGCGATTGCGTCATCATCCTCGGCGCCTTCATGACCGACATCAACCTGGGCATCTACACGGCCAACCTCGATCCGGGGCGCTCCATCTACGCCACCAGCGAAACGCTCCGCATCAGCCACCACCACTTCGACGGCGTGCTGTTGCCCGACTTCATCGACGGGCTGATCGGCGCCGCCCTGAAGGCGCCGCCGCGGGCGCTGCCCCCGCCGCCGGGCGCAGAGAACGAGCACTTCCACCTTCGTCCCACCGAGCCGATGACCATTAGCCGGCTCATCGCCCGGCTGAACCTGGCCCTGGACGAGTCGGTCGTGGTCATTGCCGATCCGGGCGACGCCCTCTTCGCCTCCAGCGACCTGGTGATCCATCGGCAGACGGAATTCCTCGCCCCGGCCTACTACACGTCGATGGGTTTTGCGGTGCCGGCGGCCTTGGGGGTGATGGTCGCGCGGCCGGACCTGCGGCCCATCGTCCTGGTGGGCGACGGCGCCTTCCAGATGACCGGCATGGAGCTTTCCACCGTCGTCCACTACGGTTTCGCCCCGATCATCATCGTGTTGGACAACAAGGGCTACGGCACGGAGCGGCTGCTCTTCCCCGGCGACCATGCCTTCAACGACATTCAGCCCTGGCAGTATCACAAGTTGCCGGGGGTGCTGGGCGGCGGCACCGGCTACGAGGTCACCACCGAGGGCGAGTTCGACGCCGCCCTCTCGGCCGCCCTGGCCGACCGCAAGGGGCTGAGCCTGATCCAGGTGCATCTCGATCCGCGCGATTGCAGCACGGCCTTGCAACGGCTGGCCAATCGCCTGCGTCCGCGCGTAGGCGGATAAAGGCGGGAAATCTCACCATGGCAAAACGCCTTCGACTGACGAAACTCTTCCTCTTCTCGCTCATGGTCATCGCCGCGGTGATCGCGCTGAAGCTGGCCTTCAATTATTGTCTGACGCACGTCGCCCGGCGCTCGGGCGTGCTGGTGACAGTCTCCAAGGAGACGACCTGCATCACCGAGCCGCTGCGGCCGGACGGCTATCCCGACTACATCGCGGCGCTGAATGGTCGCAACAGCGATGGCGTCACGCCCGAGAACAACGCCGTGGTGCCCGTCTTCCGGGCGATGGGCCCCGGCGTGGTCGACGAGAAGTTTCGCGACCAATACTGCAAGATGCTCGGCATCGCGCCGCCGCCGGAAAGGGGCGAGTATTTCGTCGCGGTCGACGTGTACGCCAAGACGTTGAAGCCTGCCAAGCCCGCCGATCGACCGGACGTTGAGATCCGGGGCCAATCGGTGCTGGCCGCGAAACGGCCGTGGCGGGCAGGGGAATTTCCCTTGGTCGCCGGGTGGCTGGCGGCCCAAGAGCAACCACTCGACCGCGTGGTCGCGGCATCCAAGCGGCCGCGTTGGTTTGTCCCCTTGGTCTCTGGAGAAGACGGAACCGTACTTGATGCCTTGATGCCGAGCGCCGATCCGCTGCGCGAGGCGGGCTGGGCGCTGGCAGCCCGCGCGATGCGGCGGCTTCAAGACGGCAAGATCGACCAGGCCTGGTCCGACTTGCTGGCAGTTCATCGCCTGGCCCGGCTTGGAAGCCACGGACCCATCCTGGTTGACGGCCTGATGGCCGCCGGTCTGAACGATGTGGCTTGCACCGGGGATCAGGCCCTGCTGCAACATGCCCGGCTTACGGCCGCCGAGGCCGCAAAGATGCGGGCCGACCTGGCCGCCTTGCTACCCCTGGCCAAGATGGTCGACAAGATCGACGTCGGCGAGCGGTTCATGATCCTCGATGCCACGGCAATGCTCGCGCGTGGTAAGGGCAGTGCGTTCCAAGAGTTCAACAAAATCAGCACCAACACCGCCGCCGTCGACTGGAACATGATCTTTCGCATGACCAACAAGCTTTACGATCGCATCGTTGCGGCCGCAGGCCAACCCACGCGGGCCCAGCGAGAAAATGCCTGGAGGGACGTCGACGCCGATAGGCGAAATCAGATCAAGGCGGCCACGGGTTGGAAATCCCTGGTTGCCTCGGAGCTTCTCGATCCCCGCCAGGGAATCTCCGAGCGGATCGGCTTGATCATGATCAGCATCTTCTTGCCGGACGTCGGCGCGCTCATGAAGGCCGAGGATCGCGGGAACATGCGATTCGAGCTGACCAAGCTCGCCTTCGCGCTGGCGGAGTACCGCGCCCACCACGGTTCCTATCCGGCGCAACTCGCGGATCTCGTGCCTAAGTACGTCGCCGCGGTCCCGCAGGACATCTTTAGCGGCGGAGCGTTGCACTATACGCTCCAGGGCGACGGCTATCTGCTCTACAGCGTCGGTCCCAACGGCAAGGACGACGGCGGCCGCAACAGAGAGGACAATCCCGACGATTACGGCTGCGACGACATCGCCGTCCGCATCGTGCCGAAGTAGGGTGGGACAAGCGAAGCGAAGTCCCACCATCAGCGTTTTGGTGGGGCTCGCGACCATGCTTCGCATGGTGCCGCTCGACCCACCCTACACCTCCCCTCTCCGTGCTCTCCGCGTCTCCGTGGTGCGCTCTATGTCGACGGCGTTTTCGGCTCGTAGACGCAGTCGGGCTCCGTCTCCAGCGGGTCGCCGGTCACGGCGTAGGCCCGCGCCCGGCTGCCGCCGCAAACGCCGCGATACTCGCAGATGCCGCACTTCCCCTTGAAATGATCGGGATCGCGCAGGGCGCGAAAAGTCGGATGGTTCTGATAGACCTCGACGACCGAAGCGGCGGGAAACCGTCCGCATCGCAGCGGCAGGAAGCCGGCGGGAAAGATCTCGCCGGTGTGGCTGACGAACATCACGCCCTTGCCGTCGCCCACGCCCAGCGGGCCGCGATGCCGGTGCCCCAGCCGGCCGCCGCCGCCGGGACCGGCCAGCGGGTCGCCGCCCTGCTGGAGCACGAAACGCCGGTAGTGCGGGGCCTCGGTCGTCTTCACCGCGTAGGGCTGCCGGCGGGCATGGCGCCAAAGCTGCGCGAAGACCACCTCGTACTCTTCCGGCCGGATGCGCTCCTCCTCGACGCCGCGGCCCACCGGCACCAGAAAGAACACCGACCACATGGCGATGCCTTCTCCGGCCAACAATTCGGCCATCCGATCGACCTGGCCGACGTTGCGGCGAGTGATCGTGGTGTTGACCTGGACGGGCAGGCCGAGTTCGCGGGCGTCGGCCAACATCCGCAGCGTGCGCTGGAAGCTGCCCTCCCAGCCGCGGAAGGCGTCGTGGGTTGCGGCGTCCGCGCCGTCGAGGCTGATGCCCAGGGCCCGCACGCCGGCCCGGCGGACAGCGTCGAGGGCCTCGCGGGTGGCCAGCGGCGTGGCCGAGGGGGTCAAGGCGACCGAGAGTCCGCGGCCGGCCGCGTGGCGGATCAACTCCACGAGGTCGGGGCGCTTCAGCGGATCGCCGCCGGTGAGCACCACCTGCGGCGGCCGCGGAAACGACGCCGCCTGGTCCAGCAGCGCCTTGGCCGCCGCGGTGGAGAGTTCCCCCGCGTCGGGCTGCTCCTGCGCCGAGGCCCGGCAATGCTTGCAGACCAGGTCGCAGGCCAGGGTCACTTCATAGTAGAACATCAGCGGACTGCGGCCGAAGTCCTCGGAGGTATAGGCGGTGTGGTTCATTAGTCTTTGTTGCGGAAGCAATTGTAGGGTGGGTCGAGGGCCATGCGCGACCACGCTTCGCGTGGTGCCCGGGTCCCGAGCCCCACCATAAATTTTTCGCCGGTTCTGGTGGGGCTCGCTGCGCTCGACCCACCCTACATTTTACTCCTCGGAGGCATAAGCGGAGTAGGTCATTTTGCGGTTGCCGGCGCCGGGGTGGTTGACGCCGCGCGGCGGCGCATCGTGCGGCGGATCGGCAGGGCCAGCCCGACCACCAACAGCACGCCCCCGGCAATGGGCAGGATGCCGGTCACGATCGCCAGGGTGCCGAGGCAAGCCATGAGGGTGTTGGCGCGGGGCCCGACGAGCCAGGCGAGGTTTCCGCGGAAGGCGGCGCGGAGGCCGGCCGAGATCACGACGATCGCGATCACCGCGAGGAGCAGGCAGCCCAATTTCACCAGGAGGTCGCTGGAGGCGGCCTGGGCCGTGATGGTAATGTCCCCCCGCGGGGTGAGGAAGTAATAGAGCTGGCCGTGCTGGGGGAGTTGGAAATCGAGGCTGGCCAGCCCGGCCAGTTGCGCCGATGGCTGCTGCGGCGACGCCCCGCCGGCGCTGGCCGGCGCGGGGCTGTCGGTGGCGAAGGGGTTGTCTTCCGGCTCGATGTTGAAGAATCCCGCGCCCCCGCCCATGCCGCCCATGCCCTGGCCGCCGCCGAAGCCGCGCATGCCGTTAACGCCGCCCTGGCCGCCGTTGAAGCCGCCCTGGCCATTCATGCCGCCCTGGCGTCCTCCACCGGGCGTGCTGAATCCCTTCCCCTTGAACCACTTGGGATTGAATTGCCCTTGCGTTGGCGGCTGCTGGGCAGCGGGTTGCGCGTTTTCCGTCCAGTTTTCGCCCAGGCCTTTCACCACGTCGTGGGCGCGATTGGATTTGCCGCTTTTGAGCGACTCAATCACGGGGAGATCGACTTCTCCCTCGCCGTGTTGTCGCCATTGCGTCTCTTCCTGGCCCAGGGCCTTTCGCGCCCTGGCGACCACGTCGGCGGTCTTTTGCAACTCCGTCTCCAGGAGACTATGCGGGCCGTTGACAGCGGCCCTGTTGTTCGACCCCCGCACGACTTGCTGCAACGCCGCGTCCAGGGCCTTCTGGGCGCGGGCCTGGGCGAACGGGTCCGACTGCAGCAATATCCCGGTGAGCCGCTCGATCTCCTTGGCCTGGTAGGAAAGCACGCGGGCCGCCACCTCGTCGGCCTCGGCGCGCTCGGCCGTGCCGCCAAAGTTGAACCAGCAATGGGTCTCGGGCAATCGCAATTGCACGACGCTCCGCTCGACGTTGATATTGGCGGTGTGCAGCAGCGGGAAGGCGACGGAGCTGAGCCGCCCCAGCGGCGGCATCTTTCCACCGTAGATCAGCACGACGGCGTAGTCGCGCTCGCCGGCGGCGGTCTTCACCAGCGGGATCGCCACCCGCCCCACCGTGGCGGCGGGGTCTTCGACCGGCTTGACCGGCTCACCGGCCACCACGGCGGACCACAGCGCGGCGCCCGCGGGCAAGTCCACCTGGAGAAACTGCTCGGTGGCGTTGTCCATGAGGAAGGCGGTCGCCGCCCGATACGCCCCGTTGGCATCGAGGACCAGCGTGGTGTAGGCCAGGCCGATGCGGGCCCCCGGCACCTCGACGTCCTTGTGCGGGACGGCGTGGAATTTCAGCTTGGGGGCCTCGCCGTTGACCGCGTAGGCCTCCGTGATGCCGCGGCCGAGAACGGCCTCCACCTCGTGCCACTGCTGCTGCTGCGGGCTGATCCTTTCCAGCCCGGGAGACATGGTGACCTGCAGTTCGTCGCGGCCGGCCTTCTGCAGGGCCGCGTACTGGCGGTTCGTGCGGCCCGTCTCGACCACCGGGATGGGCACGTCGTAGTAGTTCTCCGGCTCCAAGAGCCGGTCGTTCTCGACCCGCACGCGGATCTGGTCCATCCGTTCCTCTTGCAGCTCGACGCGGACCTCCAGCGGCGCGCCGGGCTCGTCGCTCTGCGGCGCGACGGTCTTCCGCCGCAGCATGGGGACGCTGATCCGGGCGTCAGCCATCGTCGCGGGAATCTGGAACCGCAACTCGCGCACCCCGGCGCGCTGCACCGTGAACGTCAGCACGATGCTCTCCTCGACCACGCGGTCGGTGACGCAGACCTTGCTCATCGTGTCGCAGGTCACGTCGGGTTTGCGGGCCGCCAGCCGCAGCGTGCCGCTATAGCCCGGACGGCGATAGTGCAGGGCCAGCCTGGTCAATTGCCGCTGCTGCGGATTGAGCCAGGCGGCCACCTGATCGAGCTCCGTTTCCTGGCAGCCCTGCAAGGGTTTGTCCTCGACGTCGAAGGCGGGATCGGCCTGCACGGCGATGTCGCCCGCCTGGTCGTCCACGCCGCAGACTTCGATGCCGGGCAGCGGCAGCGACTCGATCTTGCCCGCGCCGCCCAGCGTGCCTTGCACCACCACCGGCACGTCGCCCGACTGGCCGGCGGTGAAGTAGACGGTCAGCAGCCGACGCTTGTCGCGCTCGGTCCGGGCCCATTGAAACTCGCCCGGCGCAGAGACCTGCCGGATCTTCAGATCCTCCGGCAGCAGCATTTCGACGCGATAGATGGGCCGGTCCTGCACGTGCACCACCGCGCGGCACTCCAGCGTGGGCCGGTACTCCGTGAATTTCAGCAGCGTTTGCACCTCGGCCGTGGTCCGGGCGGCCATCGGCTCGGCCCGCAGCCGCAGCGTGAAGGGCATCGTGGCGAAGCGATACGCCTGGTAGGGGTGGATGCCCAGAGGACTCTCATCGCCGGCATCATGCCCTGACGACTCGCCGTCGGCGGGCCGGCCGCCGGCCGCGTCGGCCAGGTCGATCCGCGTGACGCCCGCGTGCTGGACCGTCCGCACGTCCAAGAGCGGGCTGCGGCGGATGGTCACTTGCCCGGCGGCCTGGGCGGCCCCGCTGGGCTGAACCAGGGGCACGTCGAACTCGGTCAATCCGCCCTGTCCCACGGCGCCGCCCCGCCAGAGGTGCAAGGCGATCTGTTCGTGGTCCTTGGCCGCCTTCAGCAGCGTGACCTCGACCGTCTGCTCCTTGCCGGCCGGGCCGCCCTTGCGGATTTCCCAGCCGCGAACGTTGCTCCCCGCTACCTTCTCGACGAGGTAATCCTTGGGCACGCTGAACTGGAACTGCTCGCGCGTGTTGCGGCGAAACTCCAAGGCCACGTCCCACACCGCCCGCAGGCCGTCCTCCTGCACGTCGACCACGGCGGCCGATTGCCCGGTCAGGCCGCGATCGACCTGGCCTTCGGCCACCTTGGGCCGCCATTGCAGGGCCAGCTCGCCGGCGGCGCCCAGCACGGTCTGGATCGTCTGGCCATCCTTGTCGGTGTCATAGCTGCGGCGATCGGGGACCTGGCTGAGGCGGACTTCCGTTTCTCCGCCAGGCACCTTGACGGCCAGGGTGCTGGCCGGGGCGGCGGGCAGCATGGCCTCGGCCACCCGCCAGCCGCCTTGCCTGGTGAGTCGCACGCGGACCTCGACATCCAGCACGTGCCGGCCCTTCCCCTCGGCATAGAGCACCACCAGGGCGTCGCTGGGCAGCCGGGTCGCGGCCGACCGGTTGCGCGTCCGCCGCGGGGCAAAGGGATTTTCGTCCGGCGGCGAAAACTTTCCTTTCACCACCGGGGTATTATCCTCGGTGTCGTCCTCGGCCTCGTCCCTTTCCTCGGCGCGGGTCTGGAAGCCGGCCAGCCGCAGCCGCGCCGCTTTGCCGTCGAGATCCGCGCGGGCCAACACCCCGCCGCGCAGACCCAGGGGAATCTGCACGAAACCGTCGGCATACACGTCGATGTTCAGCCGGCCGGAAAGCAGCAGGAAGTCGTCGCCCTCGAGGGTCGTGTGATACGACGCGCCGGCCAAGGCGTAGGGCATCGGGGCGGGCAGGGCTGTCAACTTCTTGTCCGGATGCGCCCGGTTCCACAGCTCGACGTAACGCGCGTAGGGCACCAGCAGCCGATCGCCGTAGAGGCCGCCGTCGGGCTGGGGATCGTAGGGCCGGATGATGGCGTCGTCGGGGACGACGACCGGCGGCCCGGCGTCGCGGGCGTTTTCATTGTCCGCGCCCGTCTGCGCCGAGGCATTGCCGGCAAACAGGGCCATAAGAAACACGGCGAAAAACGCACCACGGAGACACGGAGGGCACGGAGGGAAGGCCATTTTCTTCCGGCGGCGTCGCATGCCGGCGGCCAATCCCACGAGGCCGATGGCCAGCAGAAAAACCCATGGGCAGTGTCTAGCCGCGGAGCGGCGATAGTCAATAGCCAGGGGCGTAAGCCCCTGGAACCGGATCGCCGAGCGCGCGTGAGCCCCGCGAGGGGCGACAGTATCGCTGAGCTCCCCATTGGTGTCGCCCCTATCGGGGCTTATGACGGTGGTTTGACCCTTGTCCCAGGGGCTCACGCCCCTGGCTATTGACTGCCGTCCCTCCGGGACTCGACCGCCGCCCAGGGCGCCGCTCCAGAACATTCCTCCGCCCGGTGACGAGGGCGGCTGCGACGGCTTGTGTTTCAGCGGCAACGGCTGCTGGCCGGACGGTATCGCTTTGTGCAACTTCGCCAACAGGGCAGCAATCTCCTCGTGGACTTCCTGCGTCTGGGAAATAATAAGGACCGCGGTATTGCCCATTTCATATTTAATAATGCTGCCCGGTCCGCTACTCCCCTCCCGGGTCTGCGGCTGGGCTCTGGAGCTGACCTTGGTGGCCAACGAAGTGCAATCGCCCCAAAGCTTCCCGTCGGCGTCGCGCCAGGCCTCCGTCAGGTCGGTCACGGGGTAGATTCGCGTGGTGAGCTTGTTCTCGGCTGCCTCCTTCGTGGTGATCGACAGCACTTCGTTTTCGATGACGAAGGTCAGGCCCAGCCCGTCGAGCAGCGGCCGCAGGGCCGACCGCAAGGAAATCCCCTTGACGCTCCTGGTGACCAGCACGCCGGGGCGGATGCTCGCGTCCTCCATGGCCTTCCTGTCCAACTGGATCTCGATCTTGTGGCGCTTTTTCAGGTAATCGACCACGCCGGTCAAGGGCGTGTCTTTGATGTCGAACTCGGTGGCCTCGTTCAGGGCCGCCTCGATCCTCCGCTCCGCCGGGGTGCGCTTGGGCACATTCACCGCCGCGGTAGCGTCGCGGCCCTTGGCCGCCGCCTTGGCCTCGCGGAGCCCGTCCAGCAGGGCGGCGACCTCCTCATGGACCTCCTGAGTTTGCGCGAAGACGAGCACCATTTCCTTGCCGACCGAGATGCGCGACAGCGGGGGAGGCCCGCTCCCATCCCACGTCGTGGGCGCAACACTAGCACTGATCAGATCCATGAGCGACTCGACGTCCTCGCCTCCATCTGCCGACAAGATGTCCGTCACGGGGTAAATCCGCGTCGCCACGCTGTTCTCTGCCGCCTCTGTTGTGGTAATCAGCAGCACGTCGTTCTCGACCAAATACGTCAGGTTGAAATCGTGGAGCACTTGCCGCAGGGCCGACCGCAAGGAAGTTCCCTTCAGGGCCTTCGTCAACCGAAGTTCCGAAGGGACGATGCGTGCCCCATCCATCGCCGCCTTGTCGAACTGGATCTCGATTTTGTAGAGGTCCTTCAGGTGAGCAACGAGGTCGGTGAGCGGTATTCCCGAAAAGTTCATTTCCGCGGGCAAGTTCAAAGCGGCCATGATTTTCTCCTCGGCCGCACTGGGGCCAAACAACGGGAGCGGCTCGTGGCGGTCCTTGCCCTCGGCCGCCGATTTCCTCACCTCGCGGAGCCGCCCCAGCAGCGCGGCGATCTCCGCGTGGGCGTCCTGTGTCTGCACGACTACGAGGACCGTGCGCTTGTCCGACAATTGCTCCTTGATGGTTCCCGGCCCGCCGACTTCCTCCCACGTCGTGGGCATGATCTCCGCCCAAACCAGGTCCTTAAGCACCTCCACGTCCGGCTGGACCTTGCTATTGGCATCGCGAGCCCGCTCGACAAGATCGCTGACGGGGTAAGTCACCGTCGTCAGATGGTTTTCCGCCGCCACGGGCGTTGTAATAACCAGTGCTCCGTCATCGACGATATAGGTCAAGCCAATACTCGGCAGCGTCAGCCTCAAGGCCGACCGCAAAGCCACGCCCCTGAGGTCAGCGGTAACGCGCACCTCGCCGGCGGTGCCGCCGACGTCCGAAAACGCCTTCTCATCAAACCGGATGTCGATCTTATGGCGGGATTTCAGCGAATTGACCACGGCCGTCAAGGGCGCATTGGTGAACTTCAACTCCGTCGGCGAGTTCAGGGCGGCCTCGATCTTCTGCTCCGCGGCAGTGGGCGCGGACAGGTAGAGCGGCTCGCTCTTCTGCTGGCCCGTCTGCGCCGAGGCATTGCCGGCAAACAGGGCCACAAGGAACACGGCGAGAAGCCCACCACGGAGACACGGAGGGCACGGAGGGAAGGCCATTTTCTTCCGGCGGCGTCGCATGCCGGCGGCCAATCCCATCAGGCCGATGGCCAGCCATACGGATGGGGCTCGCTTCGCTCGACCTACTACCGGGACTGGACTGCCGCCCGGCACGGGGCTCGCCGGCTTCACCTTCAGCGGCAAGGGCTGCCCCCCGGAGGGCTTCGCCTTGTGCAACTTCGCCAACAGGGCGGCGATCTCCTCGTGGACTTCCTGGGTCTGCGAAATGACGAGGACCTCGACATTGCCCATGGTGTACTGCGCGGCGGTGCCCGGTCCGCCGACGTCGTCCCAACTCTGCTCCTGGATGGTGGACTTAATCTTCTCGACCAACGCGGTGCAATCGCCCCAGAGCTTCCCCTTGGCGTCGCGCCACGGTTCCGCCAGGTCGGTCACGGGGTAGAGCCGCGTGGCGAGCTTGTTCTCGGCTGCCTCCTTCGTGGTGATCAACAGCACGTCGTTCTCGATCGAATAGGTCAGGCCCACGGGGGGCAGCATCGCCTTCAAAGCCGCTCGCAAGGTAATCCCCTGGCGGTCTTGCGTCATTGGCGAGTCCGCGCCGATGCCCGCACCCTCCGCCGCCAAGCAGTCAAGCTGGATCTCGATCTTGTACTGCTTTGCCAGCGAATTGATCACGTCGCGCAACGGCGTTTCCTTGAACGTCCCTTCCGCGGGGGCATCCAAGGCGGCCAGGATCTTCTCTTCGGCCGGCGTGGGCTTGAAGACGTAGAGCGGGCTGTCCTTGTCCTTGCCGGCGGCCGGTTGCTTGGCCTCGTACAGCCGGTCCAGCAAGGCGGCGATCTGTTCGTGGACCGCCTGGGTCTGCGAAACAACGAGGACCGGCGCGCCGCCGATGGTCAGGTGCGTCACGGAACCCGGCCCGCCCGCCTCGTCCCAGGTTGTGGGTGCGACCGTGGAGTGGATCACGTCGATCAGGGCGTCGACATCGGCCACGTCCTTTCCCTTCTCGTCGCGATGCGTCGCCACGATGTCGGTCAGCGGATAAATCCGCGTGGCGAGCATGCTCTCGGCCGCTTCGGTGGTGGTAATCAGGAGCACGCCGTCCTGGATCACGCAGGTCAGGCCCAACTCGGGGAGCATCAGCCGCAGAGCGGCCTTCAAGGTAATCCCCTTGGCGTTCTTGGTGACTGGGGAATCGTCGCCGACGCCCGCCTCATCCATGGCCTTCTTGTCGATTTGGATCTCGATCTTGTGGATGTCTTTGAGACAATCGATCACGTCGGTCAGCGGCGTATCGAGGAACTCCAGTTGCGTCGGCGACTTCAGGGCGCGCTCGATCTTCTCCTCCGCCGGAGTGCGCTTGGGCACGTCGACGGGGCGCCGCGCATCGGGGCCGCTTGCGGCGGCTTTGACTTCGCGCAGGGCGATGAGCAAACCGGCGACCTCTTCGTGGACGTCCCGCGTCTGTGTGCAGACGAGGGCCGGGGCATTGCCGGTGGATTGGGCCGCCAGCGTACCCGGTCCGCCCACCGCCTCCCAGGTTGCGGGCTGGATCGTGGTGCGGATCGCGTCGATCAGCGGCTCGAGATCGGGCGGGCCGCCGCCGGCGGCGGCCACCAGGTCGGCCACCGGGTAGGTCCGCGTCAGCAGCGTCTTCTCGGCCGCGCCCTTGCTGGTAATCACTAGCGCGCCGTCCTGGATCACATAAGCCAGGCCCAGCTCGTGGAGCATCAGCCGCAGGGCCGACCGCAGAGGGATCTTGTTGAGGTTTTTCGTCACCGTCACGTCGGCGGCGATGCCCGCGGCGTCCATCGCCTTCTTGTCCAAGCGGATGTCGATCTGGTGGAAATCCTTCAGGTAATCGACGACGTCGCCAAGCGGCATATCGACGAATTCGATCTGCGTGGGCGACTTCAGGGCGGTCTCGATCTTCTCCTCCGCGGCAGTCGGCGCGGGCAGGAAGAGCGGTTCGCCCTTGGGCTGGCCCGTCTGGGCCGACGCATGGCCGGCAACCAGGGCAAGGAGCACCGCCGCCACGGCGGCGGCGGAGGACGTCGCACGGCAACAGCAACCGGGGCACATGCCGCGGACGAGCCATTTCACCAGGCCGACCAGGAGGTAATAGGGCACCAGCAGGCTGGCGGCGTAGAAGACCATGTTCGAGGCGCGGGCGATCTCCAGGCCGTCGCAGGCCAGCGGCAGCAGCGTGGCGATCAGGGCCACGGCGAAGATGAAGGCGACCTTCTTCCGCAGCGGGCAGTTGGTCTTGGCCAGCCCGATCAGCCCCACCGCCAGGGCCAGGCCCCAGGCCAAGGCGTCGAAGCGGGCCCGGTCGGCCAGCGTGAGGACAAGTTCCGGCTCGGCGCCCAGGCTGTGGAAGGTGAGCGTCTGGCCGGCGGGCGCCGCAGGCTCTTGCAACTCGATCTTCAGGCTGCTGGCGCCTTCCAGGCCGGTCCGCGATTGGACACCCTTCCCCCAGGCAGGAACGACCAGGTCCGCGACCTCATAAACGCGGGTCTCGCCCTTCCTTTCCGCCTCGGCCGGCGTGGTGATCAAGAGGGCGTCGTCCGCGACGACATGGGTCAGGCCCAGGTCGTGGAGCACGAGCCGCAGGGCCGAGTTCAAGGAAACCCCCTTGAGGCTTTTGGTGACCGGCGCGCTGAGGCTGATGCCGGCCTCGTCGAGGGCCTTCTTGTCGAAGCGGATCTCGATCTGGTGGTAGTCCTTGAGGTAGTCGATCACGTCGGACAAGGGACAATCCACGAACTCAAGCTGGGTGGGCGAGTGCAGGGCGGCGTCGATGCGTTTTGCGGCGGCGGCGCGCACTTTCATGTCTTTGGTGCCGAATCTTTCCTTCCGCGCCGCGGTAAGGCTTTCGAAGTTGGTCCCCCCGACGGCCTTGTAGTTGGTAGCGGCAAAGGGCTTTTCCGCCCCTTTTTCCGCCTTCTTCTCAGGCTCGCCGGGCGCCACGGGCTTTGCAAGCTTGTCGGACTCCTCTTCCTGCACGATGTGTTTCTGCTTCTTCGGCGCCTTGTGCCCATGATGCGGGCCAGCGGTTTTGTCCGGGACGGGAACCACGGAAATCACCGCGGGCAGGTTCCCGGCCTGCGGCTGGGCGCCGGGCTGGGTTTGCGGGACGTTGGGGGTGACCGGCTGCTGGCCGGGGACGGGGGCGTTGTTGGCGCCCATGCCGCCGCCGGCGTTGCCGCCCATGCCGCCGCCGAAGCCACCCATGCCACCCATGCCGCCGAAGCCGCCGACGAAGCCGGGGGCCCGCCGCAGGGGCAATTCCTTGCGGCCGCCCGTTTGCAGGTCGGATTGGCGTTTGGCCTCGCGGAGCCGCCCCAGCAGGTCGACGATCTCGTCGTGAACCTCCTGCGTCTGCGAAATCACCAGGGCGTCGGCGGTGCCCATCGTGATCTTCGCGATGGAGCCCGGCCCGCCCACCTCGTCCCAGGTCTGGGGCGCGACGGTGGAGCGAATGCCGTCGATAAGCGAATCGAAATCGGCATACACATTGCCGTTTTCGTCGCGGTACCTGTCCAGGATGTCGCCGACCGGATAGATCCTGGTGGCGAGCTTGCTCTCGGCCGCCTCGTTGGTGGTGAGCAAGAGCACGTCGTTCTCGACGACATACGTCATGTTCAACTCGTGGAGCAGCAGCCGCAAGGCCGCCTCCAGATTCATTCCCTTGAGGCTCTTGGTGACCGGGGTGTCGGCCGCGATGCCCGCATCCTCCATGGCCTTCGTGTCGAGCTGGATCTCGATCTTGTGGTATTTCTTCAAGTGGTCGATCAGGTCCACAAGGGGCGTGTCCTTGCATTGGATTTCCGTGGGCGAACTCAGGGCGCGGAGGATATTCTGCTCCGCGGGCGTGGTCTCGGAAACGCCGACGACCGCGGTCGCGTCGCGGCCTTCGGCTGCGGCCGCCTTGACCTTGCGCAGCCCCTGGAGGAGACCGACGACCTCCTCGTGCACAGGCTGGGTCTGGGAGAGGACGAGGACCTTGGCGTTTCCCATCGCCTGGTGCGCAATGGAACCCGGTCCGCCCACGGAGTCCCAGGTGGTGGGCCCGACGGTTGACTCGATGATTTCCGTGAGCGAGTCCCAGTCGGTCATGGCGTTGTCGTCCTCGTCGCGACCCGCCCCGACGATGTCGGCGACGGGGTAGACCCGCGTGGCCAGCCTGCTCTCGGCGGCTTCCGGGGTGGTGATCAGCAGCACTTCGTTCTGGATCAGGTAGGTGAGGCCCAATTTGTGGAGCATCAGCCGCAAGGCCGAGCGCAGGGAGACGCCCTTGACGACTTCGGTGACCGGCGTGTCCGTGCCGATGCCGGCGTCCTCCATCGCCTTCTTGTCCAACTGGATGTCGATGTGGTGGCGGTCCTTGAGGAGGTCGACCACCATGGTAAGGGGCGTGTCGACGAATTCCAACTGCGTGGGCGAGCGCAGGGCGTCGAGGAGTTTCAACTCGCCTGGCGTCCGCTTTTGCAAGTCCGTGGCGAAGAGGGCTTCCTGGCCAGCGGCCTGTTCTTGCGGGTTCGGGGCCGGCTGCTGCGCGGCGCCGCGGCCGGCAGACGCGGCCGCCTTGTTCACGCCGCGGGCGATGCCTGCGGCGCCGCTCTCGCCGGCGCCGTAGAAGGGATGGACGCCGCCGCCCAGCAGGCCCAGCGCGGCGGCGACGCCCACAGCAGCGGGCAGCGGGCGGGGCATGTTGTCCGCCACCAGCGTGCCGCCGGCCCAGGTGGCTTCATAGCCGCTGGGCAGGCGGACGGTCCACACCAGGTCGGCCAGCGGCACTTCCACCGCCTTGGCGCCGCGATCGGCGCGGAGCAGGAGCCCCAGGGCGGGCAGCCGCCGCGTGCTGCGCATGGCCGCCGGAGCGGCCGGCGGAGAGGCGTAGATCAACTGCAAGTGGCAGGGGGCCGCGGCCGCGCGGGCCGGCAGCCCGACCAGCAGGCTGTCGCCCTGGCGCTGCGGCTTCAGCGGCACGGCGCCGTCGGCCGTGCCGTTGGGCCCAAGGAGCTGCGCCGACCAGAGTTCGGCGTCCTGGGGCAACTTGACTTCCAGGTAGAGGGCCTTGGTGCGGAGCGTGAACCGCGCCTCGGTCTGGCTGGCGCCGTCGGCCGCCAGCAGCGTCAGCAAATGGGCCCGCTGGGCGACCGCCGCGTAGAGCGGAAAGCCGCGGCGGCGGTCGACGTCGATCGTCACCGGTTTCTTCGCGCCGACCAGGGAGAAGACGCCCCGCAGATGGCGCTCCGGCCGATACTCGGCCTCCTTCGTCAGCTCGCCGACGTCGATGCGGCGGGCGTCGGCATGGACTTGCACGTCCAATTCGGCGCTGCCCTCGACCGAGACCAGGCCCGACTGGTAGGCCACGCCGGCGGCTTGCACCACCGGCAGCGGGTAGTCGCCGACCTTGCCCTCTTTCCAGGGCAGCGGCTGCTTGAATTCGACGGCCAGGCGAACCTCCCCGCTGGTGGCCTCCTCCAGCAGCACGTTCCACCGCCGCACCGTGTCGCCCGGCTTGGCGGGCTCGCAGAGCGACTCCTTCAGCCGCGTGCCGCCGAGGCCGAAAATCTTCAGGGCCTCGGGGGTGTCGCGGGGCAGCTCCAGCGCCACCCGCCGCACGCGGGCCTCGGCGACGTGGTAGGCCAACTCGTCGTGGGCCAGGAGCCCCTCGGGAGTAACGCGGAAGCAGGAGACCGTCCGGGCCGTCAGCCGCGGTGCGGTCCGCTGGACCACCAGCGCGGCCGCGTAGGGGGGACTCTCGTAGCGATAGGCCAGGCTGGGAACGATGCCTTCCAGGTCGTACTTGCGCATCTCGGTTTCGTCCAGCGGCACGAGCCTCTCGATCTTTTCCGGGCGGACGGTGAGGTCGTCGCGGGCCGCCACCACCAAGGCGCCGTCGTCGTGCGTGGCGCCGAGGACGGAGAAGACGGGGAATTTCAGCTCCCGCGTCTTCCAATCGCCCAGCCAACCCGGCGGCGTCTGCACGGCGTGGAAATAGGCGCGAAACTCCTGCCCCGCGGGAATCCCCTGCGGAAAGCGGACGCGGACCCGCCGGGCCTGGCCGGCAACGCCGTAACACTCGTAGGCCAGCGGCTTGTAGTCGCGCTGGGTGACGGCGGCGATCTGCCAGCCGGCGGGGAGGGCGAAATCGAAGGAGAAGCGTTTCTCGACGTTGGGGAAGATGGCCCAGCCGCCGTGGGCGTGCAGGCCGCCGTCCTCGACGATCAAGAGCACGTTGGCGGTGACCGCCAGCTCGGCCGGCGGCTTGACGAACCGCCCGGAGAGGCTGAAAGCACCTTGGGGGGCATAATAGGCGGCCACGGCCCGTAGCGGCGCGCCGGCGTCTTCCGCATCCGCCCCGGCCGGCAGGGCCAGCGTGAGCACCGCCGTGTCGATGGGGATGAGGCCGCCGGCTTGGAGCGCTTCGGCCTTCAACGGCTGCTCGGCCGAGACGCCCAGCACCGCCACGTGTCCTTCCACGTCCAGCGGCTCCCACTGGGGAAACTGCCAATCGCCCAGCCGCGGCGGCACGCGCACGGCCGCGATGCTGAGCGCCACCGTCTCGGTGGTCGGCTCGCGCAGGCGGACGTTGGCGATCTTGCGCCCATTTTCCACCTTCACGTCCCAACGCGACAGCAGCGGCGAGTTGATCTCGGTAATCTCGAAGCCCTCGGGCACGACGAAGCGGAAGTGATCCACCGCCCGGTAGAGAATCGCCAGCGAGACCGTGGCGTAGAGCTTCTCGCAGGCCGCGGTCACCTCGTCGACCAGCACGCTGCGGGCGATCACGGCTTGCTCGCGGCGCTGCAGGTGGCTATTGAGCGACATCACCAGCGTGGCGTCGCCGGCGGCGGGCAGCAACTCGAACCGCGTCACGCCGGCGGCGCGATCCAACGTGCGGCCGGCCACGTCCAACCCGCTGCGGATCTCGACATCGCCGGGCACGACGAGCGTCAGTCGTCCGGCGGCCGCCCGCGGCAGCCGCAGGAAGAGCAACTGCCGGGCGGCCGTGGTCTCCAGCGGCGCCACCATCTCCAACACCAGCGCATGGCGGCCGATGCCCTCGACCAGCAGGCGCAAAGCGCCGTCGGGCGCGCGGCCGATGGGCGCGTCGCGATCGTCGAGCTTCGCCGAGAGCAGGCCGACGCCGCCCAGGTCCAGCGGCACCGCTTGCAGGCCCTTCTCCAGCACGTCGATGGCCAGCGTGCCGGTGATGCGGACCCGCTGCCCGTCGCTGCGGCCGCTGTAATCGGCGGCCATCAGCACGGCCGCCTGGGGGACGTGCCGGGCGGGGGCGATCCGGGCCTTCTTCAGCAGCTCGTCGTATTGCTGCCGCGACAGCAACACCCGCCGCGGCTGGTTCTCCAAGAGGATGTTGAGGTCTTTGAAGGGGACGAATATCTCGCGGACCTTCTCCGGCGGATTGGTTTCCTGGGCCGGCGATGTGCCGGCGGCGCCAAGACAAATCGCCAGGACGAATAGGGCGGCAGGGTGGCTCTTACCACAGCCAATAAATAGTGCGTTACGCATGGGTCGGGCCTCCTTTGCTCTCGGGCTTGGGGGGCTGCGGGGGCGTTTCCGGGGCCGCCGCTGCGGGCGGCGATTCCTCGGCAGGGGGCTCCGGCAGGCCGGCGTCCAACGCGGCCACCAGGGTCTTCGGCAGCGGCTTCTCCGCCGCGGTCGCACGCTGGCGGGCCAAGGCCGCCGGCCGCATCCATGCCAGGTAGGCCACGCTCCACACCACCAGCACGATGAAAACGGCCGCCGCCAGCACCCCGTTGACAATTTGCGCGGAGAAGGTCGGGTAGAAGACGCCCGCCAGCACCAGGGCGATGATGCCGGCGCCGATGGCCAGGGCGCGGCGCCCCAAGCCGGCGGGGAGCAAGAGCAGGCCGCCGAAAATCACCAGGAGGAAGACGATCGCATTGAGACCGCGGTCGCTCAGCAGGCTGAGTTGCAGCGCGCCGCCGGCCGCCGGCCGCAACGTGGAAAAGACGTAGCGGCGGCCGTCGGGCAGGAACGACCCGCCGGCGGCGCTGCCGGCCGGGCCCGTCCCCTCTTCCACCCAGGAAACGAGCTTTTTGTCGTCGAAGGCCTGCGAGTCGCGATTCGGCGACGCTTCCCACTTCAGGCCCGGGCCCCACTGCCACTGGAACTCCTGGTTCCAGGGGCCGGAACTCTCCAGCAGCGCCCGCGCCGGCGGCAAGTAGACGCACAAGAAAACCTTCTGCACGGCCACGTCGTCGCCGGGGAATAAGGGCAAGTCCAAGTTGCGGCCGTCGCCGGAGACCGTGTAACGCAACTCCACCAGGAAGGGCTCGTCGGCGTTGGCGGCCGACACCGGCACGAAATATTCGTCCTGCTTGCCGGTTTCCAGCGGCGCCCGCCGACCGCCCACGCGGAGCGGCTCGGCGTCGAACTTGGCCCCCGGCAGGCTCACCACGATGCGCTGCTGGGCACTCTGCACCCGGTAGAGCGCCTGCACGCTGACCTCGCCGGCCGGCGTGACAACCATCCGCACCACCGCCCGGTCGATGCTCGTCCGCTTCACCTTCTCCAATTGGTACTGGGTGACGGTGATGGGCAAGGTCCAATCGCCGTGAAACTCGAAGGCCTTGGCGGCGCCGGCGACCGGGGGGTCCAGGTCGCGCTGCGGATCGATGGGCCGCAGTCCCTTGGGCTCGCCGGATTCTTGCACGTCGAGCGTTTCCGCCTTGGTGAGCACGATCTGTCCCGCGGCGGGCAAATCGCCGCCCTGCGGCACCAGCCGCGGCACGTCGAGATCGACGCTCTTGCCGACTTCGAGCTTCTTGATCGGTTCCTCCCAGACCAGCTCGATGTCGCCCTTGCCCAGCAATTCCGCCTCGCCGCTGAAGCTCCAGGCCGAGTAGCCCTTGGCGACGTCGCCCGGCTGCGGGTCCATGACCTTGTCGCGGATGGCCGGGGTCTTGTTGCGCAAGCCGAGGGCCACCAGCGCGGCGGGCACGTCGATGCGCAGCGACTTCACGCCGCTATAGAGGATGTTGTAGTGGAAGGTGGCCTGGTACTTCACCACGCCCTGTTCGATCCGGCCCACGAGCAACTGCTGGAGGGTCACTTGGGGCTTCCGCCGTTGGGCGGCCAGGCGCAAGACAACGGGCTCCTGGGTGAAGGCGTAGGCCAGCACCGCCCGGCCCTGGGGCGCGGAGGCCCGCGGCGCGGCGGAGATGCCTTCGACGGCTTCCTTGAAGGAGATGGTGCGGAGCCCCTCGGCCTTGGCGGGGTTGATCCGCAGGCTCTCCGGGGCGCGGATCAGCAGGCGCCCGGCGGCCCGCTCGACGGTGCCGGGGGCGACCTGCGGGACGGTCAAGGGGATGTCGGCCGGGGTGTCCGTCGGCGTCAGCAGCTTCTGCTCCTGCAAGTCCTTCTGCAACTCGATGTCCAGGGCGACGCGGCCCATGGCCTTGTGGGAAAGGTTGACCACCAGGCGGTCCTTGTTCTTGCCCTCGAGGTGGTGGGAGTCGACCTGGGCGGCGACCGCCCGCGTGGCGGCGTCGCCGGGCAAGTCGCAGCCGCGGACGTGGCGGAGGGCGAAGTCCGGCGGCACGACGAGTTCCAGCTTGAAGATCCCGGCGCGCTCGATGTTGTAAACCGCCGTGACGTCGAGGGTGAGCCGCTCGGGCTCCAAGCGGGCCTCGACCAACGAGTCGGCCGTGACCCGCGGCTGCAACTCCTCGACGCCGAGCACCAGGTCGTAGGGCACCGTGGCGTAGCGATAGGAGAAGGTCCACGGCTGGCGGCGGAGCGCATCGGGCAATTCGGCGGCGTCGACCTGGAGCAGGCCGCTGGCGGTGGTGGCTTCCGCGCGGAGCCCGGCCGCCACCTGGACGACCACGACGCCTTGCTGGCGGCCCACATCCACGGCCTTGACGACCGGGACGGTCTGGGAGGGCGGCAGCTTCTCGCCGGTGAATTTCTCCAGCTCGACGATGACCTGCTGGATCTTTTTAGCGGGCTCGAAAAGCTGGGCGGTGATCTTCTGCGTCTTGGCCCCGGCGGCCACGGGCTCGACCGACCACTGCCGCACGTTGGCGTCGAAGACGTTGACCACTTTATAGTCGGCCGGCACCTCGACGGCCAATTGGCCCAGTTCGGCGCGGCTGACGGAGTAGGCGAGGTTGACGCGGCTGCGGGTGGCCCCCTCGTTGATCCACACCTGCTGTTGGGCCTCGACGCTCACCAGGGCGGCCAGGCCGGTGGCGCCCTCGGCCTTGGGGGTCCAGTCGATGCGGACCATCGGCGCCGCGCCGACGAAGGCCAGCACCACGGTTTCGTCGGCGGCGGGCTTGGCTTCGCCCGGCTTGGCGGTCTTGTCGCCCTGGGCCGCGGCGGCGGCGGGCACTTCCGTGGCCGCAATCAGCGGATGCAGGTTCACCTTCACCCCCGCTTGCGGAATCCGCACCCGCCAGCGGCTCACCGGCGCCTGCGGGGCCTGAAACGAAACGCTGTTCTGCCCCGGCATCTTGCTGATCGCCTTGGCATACTCCAGCGACAGCACGATCTGCTCGGGCTGCTTTCCCTTCTTCTCGACCAGCAGCCGGTAGTCCTCGCCGGGACCGCCCACGATCCGCGCCGGCTCGCCGCCGAGCGTGGCGGCCGTGATCGCGGCGTCGGCCAGCCGCAGCGGGATCTCGTGCCAGCCCTCCACCAGCAAGTCGATCTTCACGGTGGCCTTCACGCGCACCACGTCCTTGGCCACGGTGGCCTCGTTCTCGATCTCGGTAATCACTGCGCCCACCGGCGGCCGCACGCCCGCGGCCGGCCGCGTCTTCTCCTGCGCCGCCCCCCACAAGGCCTCGAACTCCTCGTAAGGCAAGAAGACGCCGCGGCCATGCCGCTCGAAGACCTGCCGGAGCTTGTCGTAGGGAATGTAGATGTCCTGCTCACGGAGCGACTTGCCGTTGCGGGCATCCTGCGGCGGGGCCTCCGCCTTGGCCGAGTTTTCGCCGGCCCCGGCGCCCGGCTCGTCGCGGCCGGAATCGTCGGCGGCGCGCGCCGCGGGAACGATCCAAAACAAGAGCGAAACAGCCAACGCCGAAGACAATAGACGAAGCGTCGCGGACATAGGAGAATCCTTGTTACGAGGGTGACGACTGTTCCGGAAACGCGGCCCCTGGCGCGCGAGGTGGTGCCGGCCACCTACACCAAAGTGGGGTCTTTTCTCTATATTACTGCTTCAGTTTGCGAATGCAAGCATTTCGGCGGGATTCCGGCGGGAAAAGTTCCCTAAGCAGAGCGGCCGCACCCCACCGCCCTGACAGCGGATTTGGCCATCGTGAGGGTGTTTCCGCGGCAGCGTCGCCTGCCCGACGGGGCGCTAGCCGGCTTCCGACGGCGCCGGGGCAGTCGGCAGGGAGGCCGGCCAGGGGGCGATATCCAGCGCGGGGCCCGGCGCCGCTGGCCCCGACGCCGCGGCGCGCTTGCCTTGCCGCCGCCGTTGCTCCGTTTCCTGCCCGGCGCCGGCCGGCGCATCGGCAAACAGGCGGTCGCGGAGCGATTTCAACTCCGCGGCGCGGCTGCGCCACGCCGGCCCCAGGCCGGCAGCCTCGAACCACTGCGGTTCCAGGAACAGCCGGGCCGGCGGTTTCAACCGCCGCGCGCGGGCCAGCCGCCAGAGCAGCCATCGCTGCGACCAGGGCAACTCGTGGGCGCGGCATAAGCTGAAGAACAGCCGCCACGGGCTGTTATAGCGGCGCTGCCGCTCCTGGATCACCCGCAGCCGCGACAGCAGCCACACAAGCACCACGGCGACGGTCAAGATCGCCAGCGCCCTGGTCACGTCCCCGCGATCGATCCCGGCGGCGTGCCCTTTGAACGGCTGGCTGAGATTGTCCAGGCGGCTTCGTGCGGCCAGCAACAGGCAGTGGGAGAACAGGTCGTGCATCGCGTCACTCTTCGCGGGCCGAGGCCATCTCCTGGGGCGTGGAGCGGGCGCGCTGGAGGACGCCTTGCTGGGCCGCCTGCCGCACCACCTCGCTCCGGTCGCTCAAGGCGCGCTGGAGCGCCTCGTAGCTGGCGCCGCTGTGCGACTCGGCCAAGGCCCCGACCGCCGCCATCCGCACCATGTGGTCCGTGTCGCGGAGCAGTTCGATGAGCGACGGCTCCAGCGGCTCGACGAGTTCGAGGAGCCGGGCGATGGCCACCGCCCGCAGCCGGCGGGTGCGCATCGGCGAGCACAACTCCTCCTTCAGCAGCGGCACGGTCTGGGGATCGATCTTCTTGACCAGCACGCCGGTGGCTTGCCGCACTTCCTCGTCGAGCATTTCGAAGGCCGCCAGGTAGCGGCGGAAACTGAATTCGGCCAGGCTCTCCCGCGCCGCCTTGCGGACCACGGCGTGCGGGCTGTCGACCATTTTCACCAGCCCCTGCAGGATGCCGGGGATGTTCCGGCCGCGAAGCTGCCGGACGATGTGGGCCTGCACGTGCGGATCGGGGTCGCCGAGGAAGCGCATCGCCAGGGCATTGGCCTCGGCGCCGGAGAACTCGGCCAGCGCGTGGGCGGCCTCCCGGCGCCCGCCGTCGCGGCCGTCCACGAGCAGCTCCGCGATCGTCGCCAGGGCCTGCGGCCGCGGAATGTTCGACGCCATCAGCAGCCGCACCATGGCGTGCTGGGCGGCGTCGTCCAACTGCCGCCACAGCGCCTGGCCCCGCTCGAGCCAGGCGATCGAGTCCATCCGCTTCAAGTTCTGCGCCACCGCCGGCGAGGGCTCGTGGCCGATCTTGCGCAAGAGATACTGGATGAATTTCAAGTCGTCGCGGCCGGCGATCACCGCCACGACGTTGGCCGGCGCGCGGACGTCGTCGAGGTACGCCAGCAGCAGGCGGATCACGCCCTTGCGCGGGCTCTCGGCGAGCGTCTCGATCGTCGGCGCCAGCGCCGGGTGGCGGGGACTTTGCATGACGTGCTTCAGCGTGCCGTTGTCGCGGGCGGCCAGCAACAGGAAGGCCTCGATCACCTCCCGCCGCTTGTGCTGCCCGTACCGCTCCACCGCCGGCTCCAGGCTGCCGACCACCTGGCGGCGAATCAGTTGCGGGTCGCGGCGGTCGCTGCGCTGGCTCGTGCCGGCCAACTCGTCGTACAGGCTTTCCAGCAATTCCAGCATCGTCGCCGCCGCCAGGTCGGCATGGGCGCTGGCGGCGTCTTGCATAACCGCCAGCAAAGTGGGAATCAAATCGTACTCGCGGAACCAAACGGCCGCCTGGCAGCCGTTGCGGCAGCGCTGCTCCTGGGGGTCCAGCACCGCGTCGCGCAGGGCGCCGAGCAGGCGGCCGTGATGCTGGCTGAGGATCGACTGCCAGCGGCTGCTCATGGTGGGGATGCGGCGGAGGATCTCCCGCCCCGCGGCCGGACTGCGACGCTCCACCAGCGCCGTTAAGGCGCCTTCCTGGATGGCGGCCTGCGGGCAGTCCAGCGCCGGCAGCAGCACGCCCAGGGCCGCCTCGTTCTCGGTCTTCGCCAGCAACTGGAAGGTCGTCGCCAAGCCTTGCACGGCACGGGTCTCGGGGGAAAGGGACAGTATCCCGTAGTCCCGCATCGGCCGCCCGGAAGACAAAACTTCACCCTGTCTTTGGCCGCAGGATTTTCCGGAATTGCCCAGAAGGACTGCGAAACCGCAAGCGTGGCGCCGGGCGTGTTTCCGCCTTCCCCCCTCCGCCTTCCCCCTTTTTTCTCCCCCCTTGCTCGCGGTGGCCCGTCGGAGGAAAATCAAGGTTTACGCGACCGTTATCCCTTACCACGCTTAGCCGAGGAACATCATGCCCCACTCCCTGGCACGGCCCCAAATCCTGGACCGCGAACTGCTGGGCATCCGCGCGAGGTTGATCGACCTGGCCGCCACGCTGGACCGCATCGACCGCGGTGAAGGCTCGTTGGCCGGCGACCCGCGGATGGAGAAGATCCGCCGCAGCCTGCAGGTGCTGTTGGGCCCATCCCCCGGCCGGGCGGAAGAGGTCCTGTCGATCTTCTCGCTGCCCTATGAAGAACACTAAAAAAGGCGGAGGGCGGAACAATGCGAAACCGCAAGCGTGCGGCCACGCCGTTGCCGCTCCAATCCCTAATCCCCAATCCCTAATCCCTTCCTTCCCCCCATGCACTACTTCGATCCCCACATCCACGTCGCCTCCCGCACCACCGACGACCTCATGTCCATGGCGCGGACGGGCTGTGTCGTCGTCGGCGAGCCGGCCTTCTGGATGGGCTTCGACCGCAGCAGCCCGGCGAGCTTCCGCGACTACTTCCGCCAACTGACCGAGTGGGAGCCGAAGCGGGCCGCCCGCTGCGGCCTCCGCCATTATGCCTGGCTGGGCATCAACGCCAAGGAGGCCGAAAACGTCGCCTTCGCCCGCGAAGTGATCGCCCTGCTGCCGGAGTTCCTCGATCGGCCCAACGTGCTGGGCATCGGCGAGATCGGCCTCCACAAGTGCACGCCCAACGAAGTCGCCACGCTCCAGGCCCTCGTCGACCTGGGCCTGCAGCGCGACGAGCAGATGCTCTTCCACACTCCGCACCTGGAGGACAAGTACAAGGGGACGCGGATGATCCTCGATCTTTTGCGGGCCGACCGCCGCGTGGACCGCAGCCGCATCTGCATCGACCATTGCGAAGAGCACACCGTCCGCCTGGCCCTGGACGAGGGCTATTGGGCCGGCATCACCCTCTATCCCGTGACCAAGGCCACGCCGGAGCGGGCGGTCGACCTGGTCGAGATCTACGGCCCGGAGCGGCTGCTGATCAACTCCTCGGCCGACTGGGACCAGTCCGACCCTTTGGCCGTCTCGGCGTTCATCTGCGCGATGCAGCGCCGCGGCCACGCGGAATCGCTGGTGCGGCGGCTGGTGTACGACAATCCGCTGGCGTTTTTCAAACAGAGCCGCAACTTCCAGTTCACGCCGGGGGAATAGCTCTGCTCCGCTCATACTTCCAGCCGCGTGACGCGCAGCGCGCTGTCCCAACGCGACGGCTCCACCGCGATCGGAATCCGCTCCTCGTCCGAGATGCCGATGGTCTCGCCCGCCTTCAGCATCGCCCCTTTCTCCAAGAGGTGGTGGGCGACGTTGTAGGCGCAATCGCGGAGGAACTGCGGCCCACGCCGGCTGTCCCAAATCTCCACTTCCCGATGACCGAAGGCCGCCAGGCCGGTGGTGAACAGCGAGTGCGTGCGGTCGTCGTTTTCCAACAGGCGGAAGTCGATCCACAAGTTCAAGGGGAGGTTCTCCCGGTCCAGGTGCAGACTTTCCTCGAAGAAGGCCGCGGGGGCATGGACCAGGCGGCCGGGACCCCAATAGATTCCCAGGGCCTCCGCCGCGCCGGCCGCGGCCGCCACCAGGGCCGTCAGGCCCAACGCGCCGCGGAGGCGGTCGCGGCCGCTGCTCAATAGCGCGGCCACCAGGTGCGCCGCATGGCGGCGAAAGGCAACGCCCGCCTGCGGCCAATACCAAGCGGCGCCGCAGGGCCCCGCCATCTCTTCCCACGGCAGCGGCTTGCTCACCAGCGCCAGGCCCACCGTGCTATCGTCCAGTTCCAGCGTCATCACCCCCGGCCGCTCCTGCGGCTGCAAGACCGCCGGCAACTCCGGCCAGTGGCGGCCGAGCCATTGCAGCACCTCCTCCGGCGCCGGGAAGGCGTCGTTTTCCAGCGCAATGGCGGCGATCAAGGGGCGGAGGGACATGGGGGCAAAGGCGGAGGGCGGAAGGCGGAAGGCGGAAGGGGGAAGGCCTATCTTTCTCTTCCTTCCCCCTTCCGCCCTCCGCCCTCCGCCTTTCTCACACACTGAAGCGGATCAGCAAAATATCGTCGTCCTGGATGACGTAGTCCTTGGGCTCCTGCCGCACGAGGTGCTGGGCCTTCACCTCCCGCTCGCTCCCCAGGCGAACGAGGTCGGTGCAGGTCATCACTTCGGCGCGGATGAAGCCGCGGGCCAGATCGGTGTGGATCGAGGCCGCCGCCTCCAGGGCCGTCCCCCCTTGGGGCAAGAGCCAGGTGCGGACCTCCGGCTGGCCGGCAGTGAGGAAGAGCCGCTGGCCGGAGGCCTGCAAGAGCGCCCGCACCAGGCCGTCGCGGTCGGCCCCGCCGACGCCCATCTCCTGCTGAAACTCGGCCCGGTCCTGCGGGCTCATCTTCGAGAGTTCCAGTTCCAGGCTGGCGGGCACGGCCCACACCGCGGCGTCGGCCGTGGCCAGGGCGGTGAAGCGCTCCGGGTGCGGCTCGTCGTCGGCGGTGTTGAAGATCACCACCCGCGGCTTCTCGCTCAAGAGCCGGAAGGAACTGGTTACCTTGAGTTGATCGTCGGTCATGTCGCTCTGGCGGAGTGGCTGGCCGGCTTCCATGGCGGCCAGCACGGTGGTCAGGGTGGCCTGCTCGTGGAGCAGTTGTTCGTGCTCCTGCTTGGGGAGCGGCTTGCGGAGCGAGTCTTCCACGCGTTTCATCCGGCCGGTGACGATCTCCATGTCGGCCAAGAGGAGGTCTTCGTCGAAGGAGCGGAGATCGGCCAGCGGATCCGAGCGGCCGAAGGCGCCCACCACCAGCGCCAGGCAGCCGCTCTCGCGGATCAGGGCCAAGCGGGCGGCGCTGCCCTCGTGGCTGCGGCTGAGGCCCGGCGTGTCGACCAGTTCCAGCGACGCCAGGGTCACTTTTTTCGGCTTATAGATCTTGCACAGCCCCTCGACGCGGGGCTCGGGAATGGGGGCCATGGCGCTTTGCGCGGTGTGCGACAGGGCCGGGTCCGGCTTCACGCCCGTGAGCCACTCGAAGAGCGTGCTCTTGCCCGATCCTTGATAGCCGACCAAACCGATTTTCATGGCCAGATCCTAGGGCTTGCCTGCGGCGATGGGGAGCGAGCCGCGGGGTTTATCCCCGCGGTTGCGCGGCGCCACTTATCCGCCGGGATAAACCCGGCGGCTCGCTTCTTACGGCGGCGACGCGCTCCAATTCCGCCAGCCCATGTTCTACCGCTTCCCGGCGGGGGTTGTCTAGGGGCAGGCCGCCGAAGCGGACGCGGTAGAAGGCGTCGACGATGCGGCCCGGGACGGCCGCCAGGTCCTGCCGGCCGGTGTCCGTGACGATCCGCTCGGCCGCCAGGCGGGCCAGTTCCCGCGGCGTCTGACCGGCGGCGCGGACCAACCCCTGGCGGGCCAGCAAGCCCTCGAAGCGGCGGTAGAATTCGATGCGGGGGCGGGCGCAGCGGGCCGGCGCGGCCGCCCGACCGGAAAGCTGCCGCCAGAGTTGCCGCCCCCGTCGCCACAGGCCGCGGCCCAGCCAGCCGGCCAGCGCCGCGCCCAGCAGCAAGGGCAGGCCGACGTGCAGCAGCCAGCCGCCCAGCCCGTTCCAACGCGACAGGTTCAGCAGGCCGCCTAATCCGTGCAGTTTGTGGCCCCACCACGCCGCACTGCACAGATTGCGGACCGTCGCTTGGATTGTGGCGACCAGCGGGTGATAGACGGCCTCCTCCTGGCGCTGCCGATCCATTTCCATGACGTAGTCGTCCCAAAGGGAATCGATCCAGTTGAAGCCCTGCCGGGCCTTGTCCAGGGCGGAGTGGCCGGCGATTTCGGCCGACGGCGGCGTGGCGTCGAGCCGGAGCCATGCCCCGCCCTCCCAACGCTCGTCGTCGTTGCCCCATTGCATCTCCGGCGGGATGTCGCCAGCCGCCAGGTAGGCCTCGACCCAGGCGTGGGCGTCGGACTGCCGGACCTGGTAGCACTTGCCCGGGCTGTTCCACTCGTCGCAGCGGTAGCCCAGGACGACGCGGGCGGGGATGCCCTGGCTGCGGAGCATCAGGGCCAGCGCGGCGGCGAAGTATTCGCAATGCCCGCGGGGATTGTTGGCCACGAAATCCTCGATCGGGTCGATGCGCGGGTCGCGGGGTTGCCCTTCCAGCGAATATTGAAACCGGCCCGCGTGGCCCAAGTGCTCTTCCAGCAGGCGGGCGACGCCGAGGCGATTGTCGGCGCGGAGTCCGCTGGCAGCGACCCATTTCCGCGCCATCGCCACTAGGTGCGGCAGGCGGGGAACTTGCAGCAACGGGGCCAGGTCCGCGGGGCGGTCGTTGACGCCGAACCCCGGATCGTCGCACGGCAGGAGCGACTGCAACCGGCCGCCGGCAAAGGCCGTGGTGAGCAACTGGTAGGGGAACCGCTCGCCGCGCCACGCGCGTTTTCGCAGCAAGTGGCCGCGAAGTTCGTCGTAGAACAGCGGCGAGTCCCAGCCGCCGTGGATCATCGACCAGGGCCAAATGCAGAACAATTCGTCGCGATCCAGCGGCTCGACGGTGATTTGCTGCCGCACCCATTGCTCGCCCGGGCGAGGCCCGCCGGCGGCGACCAGGCCCTTGCCCTGGTCTTCGCGCGTGCGCGGGGCGGGGTTGGTCCACTTGCCTTGGTCGTAATGGGTGAGGACCGCGCCGCGGAGATAGACCTGCGCTTGGACAGGAAGCAGCCGGCGGCTGCGGTAGTCGTCGAGCTGGACCCGCATCACTTTCTCGCGGCTTTCCAGGATCAGGCCCAATTGGCCCAGGGTGACGGTATCGTTGAAGCCGACGACGGTCCGGGGCGTCTGCAGGGCGCCGCGCCAGGCCGAATGGCCCCGCCGCGGCACGGTGAAGAAGATCACGGCGGTGAGGACCACGGTGCCCAGTCCCAGCATACCCAGCCGCAGGAACAGTTCGCCGACGATGCCCGAGCGGCTGCTGCCCACCGCGCTGGTGGTGAAGACGGATGGGGCGGCCAGCAGCGGCCAGCGGCTGCCCGGCCCCTGCGCCGGCCGCGGCGGCACCGCGCCGCGCTGATAGCGGCTCCACTGCGAGTGCAAGAACAACAGCGCCAGGGCCGACAAGCCCGTCAGCATGTAGATGACCAGCAAGACGCCGAACAGCGCCCCGTGGCTGAGCCAGGCGGCCACCACCACTTCCAGCAGGCTGATGATCGCCAGCAGCCAGTAGACCGAGCGGTCTTTCTTCTGGAAGAAGAGGACCAGTTGCAGATAGACCACCAGGTCGGCGAGGACGAAGATGCGGGCATCGCCGCCGACGCGCATCCAGCGGACGGCGAACCAGGCGCCCAGCAAGAGGGCGGCAGCGCTGGCCATGGTGCGGTTCAAGCGGAGCCAGCCCCGCACGTCGGTCAGCCAGATCGAGGCCCCGGCGGCCAGCCAGACCAGCAGCGCCTTGGACGGGTTGTCCTCGCCCATGCTCAACAGCAAGGTGGCCAGGCCGGCCAGGGTGGCGAGGTTGATCTGAAGCAGTCGTTGCAGGTACATGTGGTAGCGTTTTGGCGGGTCATGCCCACCCTACTCCATTTGAAAATAGCGGCCCAGGTCCGCCGCGGAAGTGTCGATCACCCGCAGCCGCCGCAGCATGGCGCGGCGGGCCGGGTCGGCCTGCCGCCCCAGCCGCGCCGGATCGCCCGGAGCGACGGGCCGGGTGGTGACCAGGATCAGTTCGGCTGCCGACTCCAGCCCCGCGAAGGTGGCGTCGAGCAAGGCGGCCAGGCCGTCGCGGTTGTGCCCCTCGATCACGGCCAATCGCTCCATCAACTCTTGCAGGAGGGCGGCCGAGGCCGGGCCGCCCGTGCACCGCGCCCGGACGCCGAAGGTGCTCAAATAGACGTTGCTGTCCCCCTTGCGGCACAGATCGGCCAGCACCGTGGCGGCGAAACTGACCGCCAGCTCGACGTTCTCCCGATCGGCCGGCGCGGGCCGCGGGGGCTGCCAGAGGTCCAAAAGCAGCGCCACGTCGCGGTTGCGCGGCTGCTCGAACTGGAGCACCATGAGTTTTCCGCTGCGGGCGGAGGTCCGTCCGTGGATCCAGCGGCGGCTGTCGCCGCGCCGCCAGGGGCGCACGCCGTAGAAGTCGCCGTCGGCGCCGGGTTGCTGCTCCCGCCGGTTCGTGCCCGCAAACGACTCGCGGTGCCGCCCGATCCAACCGCGGGTGAGCCGCCCCAAGCGGGGAAAGACGACCAGCGACTCGGTCTGGCCCTCCGTCACCGTGTGGCAAAACAGGCCGAAGGGCCAGCGCGTGCTCATCCGCAGCGGTCCCAGTCGATAGCGGCCGCGCTCGGCCAGCCGGCCGCGATAGGAGCCTTTGCGCGTCCCGCGGGCGGGGAGATAAGGGAAGAAGACCGCCGCTTGCAGCGGCTTGCCGCGGCGGCGTTTGCCGTCGGGCCCGCGGCCGACGCGGCGGATTTGCTCCTCGACGACCACCGCCCACCCTCCCACGTGCCGCCGCATGTTGCTGAGCGTGACGCCGGCCACCAGCAGGTCGCCCGCGCAGATGCCCTGCGGCTTCTTGCGGCGGGCCTGCAAGCCCTTCAAGCTGTAGACGGCCATGAACCGGCTCAGCAATAGCGGCCCGGCCAACATGCCGGCCAGGACCACCAACAAGTTGACCTCCTGGATCAAGGCGACGCCCAGCACCAGCAGGAACAGGACCAGGTAATACCAGCCCTCGCGGCAGACGGTGGTTCGACGCGTGGAGGCCATGGGGCAAGCCAGAAGTTAGGAGTTAGGAGTTAGGAGTTAGAAGCTGGAAGAATTGAACGCGCGTCGCTCCGCAATTCTAACTTCTAACTCCTAACTCCTAAATTCTTCTTCTCTTATGCCGGCACGGAAACGTCCTCGACCAGCCGCTCGATCAGGGCCTCGACCGCCTCCCGCTGGTCGCCGTGGAGATACCCCTTGGTAATGACACGATGGGCCAGCACGGCCACGGCCAGCGACTTCACGTCGTCGGGGACCACGTAACCGCGTCCCCCCACCAGCGCCGCCGCCTGCGCCGCGCGATACAAGGCCAGCGCGCCGCGGGTGCTGGCGCCGACGTGCAGCTCCTGGCAATCGCGGGTGGCCTGGACGATGTCCAGCAGGTAGCCGTTGACCGAGTCCTCGACCTCCACCCGGCGAACCTCCTCCTGCAACGCGACGACCTGCTGGCAACTGAGCACCGGCTGGAGCTGCTCGACTGGCTCGCCCAGGCGATGGCTGCTGAGCACCTCCAGTTCCACGTCCCGAGACGGATAACCCAGGGGGATCCGCAAGAGGAAACGGTCCAATTGGCTTTCGGGCAGGGGATAGGTCCCCTCGAACTCGACGGGATTCTGCGTGGCGATCACCATGAAGGGCCGCGGCAGCGGGTGGGTCTCGCCGTCGGCCGACACCTGCCGCTCGCTCATCGCTTCCAACAGCGCGCTTTGCGTCCGCGGCGTGGCCCGGTTGATCTCGTCGGCCAGCACCACGTTGGCGAAGATCGGACCCGGACTGAAGGTGAACTCCTGCGTCTGGCTGTGATAGAGGCTGCTGCCGGTGATGTCGGCGGGGAGCAGGTCGGGCGTAAACTGGATGCGATGGAACACCCCGGAGACGCTGCGGGCCGTCGCCTTGCCGACCAGCGTCTTGCCCACCCCCGGCACGTCCTCCAGGAGGAGGTGCTCGCCGGCCAGCAGGGCCACCATGGTCAGCCGCACCACCTCGCTTTGCCCCAGGACGACGCGGCCGACGTTTTCCCGAAGCTGGGCAATGAGGTCTTCCGTTGGTATGGTCGTCATGGCCCCATTGTAATCCATGCAAGGCGGAGGGCGGAAGAAGATAAGGGGGAGGGCGGAGGGCGGAAGGGGGAAGAAAAGCAAAGGATGAAGGATAAAGGATGAAGGATGCCCCCCAACGCCCACCGGCTGCTTCCGGTGGGACAGGAAACGGGAGGGGGAAGGATAGGAAAGCCCCAGGACGACGCGCGGGGGGGACGTTAGCGAGCGGCCGGTGGCAAGAACGGTTCGCTTGCCGCGGGGCCACGTCGCCTTTTTGCCACGCCGGCGGCCGCCGCGGAAAGCGGCGCCGCGGCAGGGTAAACGCCGCAATTCGTTGCTTAGCAAGCGGTTGCGACGCCGCTGCCCGAGCGGCGACGCCCGCCGCCGGCGGCTCCGGCACACGGGTTGCTCGCCCTGAGATGCCGGCAATTCTTCTCGAACTGACTTCCGGGGGCGGAATTCCATGATCGACGTCGAAGAAATCAACGATCCGGAGCAACTCACCGACCGGCGATTGCTCTGGAACGCCCTGTTCCCGCAAACCCCCGGCGCCACCTTCTTCCAATCGCTGGACTGGCTGGAAGTCTATTGCCGGCACTTCGCCGCGGCCCAGCGACTGCGCGTACTGGTGGTCAGCGCCGACGGCCGGCCGGTGGGCATCTTGCCCCTGGTGGTGCAGACGGAACGAACGCGCCTGGGCCGGGTGCGGACCCTGACCTATCCGCTGCACGACTGGGGCACGTTTTACGGTCCCATCGGCCCCAATCCCACGGCCACGCTCCTGGCGGGCCTGCGCCACGTCCGCCGCACGCCGCGCGACTGGGACATGCTCGACCTCCGCTGGGTCGACGTGGATGGCTGCGACCGCGGGCGCACCGAGCGCGCCATGGAACTGACCGGCTTTCCTCCCTCCAAGCAGGTCTGGGACGTTGCCCCGCGGATCGAGATCGAGGGCACGTGGCAGGCCTATTGGAGCAGCCGGGACAAGAAATGGCGGCATAACATCGATCGCTGCGGCCGCCGCCTGGCCGAACAGGGCGAGGTCGCCTTCGTGCGTTATCGCCCCGCCGGCGCCGCGGAGGGCGACGGCGATCCCCGCTGGGACCTGTACGACGCCTGCGTGGACGTCGCGGGGCGAAGTTGGCAAAGCGGCGCCGACGACGGCACGACGCTCAGCAGCCCCGAGGTCTCCCAGTACCTGCGCGATACCCATGCGGCGGCCGCGCGGGCCGGCGGCGTCGATGCCAACCTCCTGCTGCTGGGCGGTCGCCCGGTGGCCTTCGTCTACAACTACGTCTACGACGGCTGCGTCTACGGGCTGCGGAAGGGATTCGATCCCGAATTCGCGGCGCTGCGGCCGGGACTGATTTTGGAAAAGATGATGATGGAAGACGGTTTTCGCCGCGGCGACCGCACGTACGATTTGGGCGTGGGGTCGCTGGCCATCAAGCGGCCGTGGCAGACCCGCGTGGCCGCCAGTTACCGCTTTACGTACTTCCCGGTGGGGATTTCCCGCGTGCAACTCCTGCGGCTGAAGCGTTGGCTCACCGGCCGGATCAAGGGCCCGTCCTACCCCGCCTGCCGGCAGGGCGTGTGAAAATCAGGGACCAGGGACCAGGGGGCGGGGGATCAGGGATGATCCTCAGCGCGGGCGTCGCTGTCTTCCCTCTTGGCGCTGAGGGCATGGATGATCTGGTAGAGGACCAACAGCACCACGGCGCCGCCGCCGGCGGCGAAAAAACCCAACGGACTGATGGGATTCAACGGCCGAGTGCCCAGCGCCCAGGAGAGCACGGCCAGCCCGACGGCGCTGCCGGCGATCCCCAGGGCGAGGGTGGGCAAGGGACTGGAGGGCTCACGGACCGGCACGACGATGCGGGCCAGCAAGCCGGCCAGGCTGCCCAGCCCGATCCAGATCAGCACGACGGCGGCCCAATGCTGGGCGAGTTGTGGGAATTCCATGAGGAAGGGACTGGGGGCTAGGGGCTGGGGACTGGAGCGATGGGGATATGGCGGCGCGCTTGCGGTTTCGCCTTCCCCCTTCCGACTTCCGCCCTCCGCCTTTTCTTCCGCACGCTGTTGACGTCCAAGGGGTGCCGCCAGGGCGACACGGTGCGCCTTGGACGCCAACAACGATGCGGCGCCGTCCCCCCAACGTCGCCGGCGTCCTTGCCAAGGGATGGGGCCTGCGTCCGGCCCTCCGACCCATGGAAACTCACGCCAGGCGACGTTCAGCGATGACTGGTGCTGCTTTCGCCTCAGGGCTGGTTAGCAGCTGCTTCTTCCTGGTTATAAGTCTTCAGTGCGGCCGCTTCCCGAGAGAGAATCATTTGTGGTCCGGGCGCGTAGTACTGCACGTCGGTTTCCAAGTAATAGGGGCTGGGGAGCGTCTGTCCGCCGAACTGGCTTTGACAGCCGGTAAGGCCGACGGCGACCGTGGCCCCTAGAGCGAGCAACCCCGCCCGGATCGAGCGCCAATGGTTATTGAACCCCGGCATGGGCCACCTCCATCCTTCCATTGCCTGAAGTACGTATTTTGCGCATCTTCTTTCCCTGGCACCAATCGTTAAAGCCGTCGTAATCCATACAATCGGCATCAAGGTTATCGTCCGAGTGGGCGGAGAACTTTAGACGATGGTGACCGTTCAATAGAGAGGGGCCAAAGGCGATGGCGGCACCATCACCATTTTGGCGGGGTAGACGGCGCACGGATTAGCTGGCAATCGCCCTGGAAACGGGGTAAGATCGAAAGGTAGTGTCTCGCCCAATTATATTGACACGCCGGAGACATCCGCTGGGGGTGCCCGACTTGTCCGGCCGTGCGAAAACACGGTTGGACAAGCCACCCGTGGCACCCGACAATAGAGGTGTCTCGCACTGTCTTCATGCGGTGGAGGAGTCGATCATGGCGGGTCCCGTTTGCGTTGCGGGGTGTCGGCGCGGCCTGGCGGTTCGCGGGGGGCTGCTGCTGGCGGTTGGTCTTTGGGCGTGTCTGGGGCCGTGCGACCGCGCGTGGTCGCAAACAGGCCGCTTCCCCAGCAACGGCTATTACGGGGCCTTCGGCGATTTCTACGACGGCGACTACGACGCCGCCTTGAAGCAGTTCAGCGCCCAAGGCCGCATGGGCATCCGCACGGCGCAGTCGCGGTGGATCGACTCGATCTGCTACGAGACGATGATCGGCGAGTGCTACTACGAGATGGGCCATTTGAGCGAGGCCCTGGAGCACTACACCTTCGCCGTACAACTGGCGGTCGCCTTTCCCGACTGGATGCTCCGCGTGCAGTTTCCGGCGATTCGGCCGGCGGGGGCTTCGACGCGGCGGGGGGCCATCCCCTGGGGCGCCAGTACGCGGGGGGCGCCGCTGGGCGACTTCCCCAGGACGATGATGATTTCGCAGGGGCAAATCGACATTACCCAGCAGTTGCAACAAGGCGGCATCGTCCAGGCGCCGACGCTGCTGCCCATCGACGTGGCGGAGATCGTGCGCTGCACGACGCTGGCGATCCGGCGGCGGGCGAAGTTGCTGGGGCCGCTGGCCTCCCAGGATCCGTTGTTCCTCGAGCTGGTGCGGAGTCTCGGTGGCCGCGTGGGCCCGCCCAACCATTGGTCGGAGGCGTGGGTGGGCGTCGAGCTGGGCGTGGCCCAGGCCGCGGTGGGCCGCGAGGGGCAGGCCGTCCTCACCTTGCAGCGCGCGGTCGTGGCCGGCGGCGAGTTCGACCATCCCCTGACCGCCACGGCCCTGTTCGAGTTGGGGCGGCTGGCGGCCATCCGCGGCGATCTGGCCCGCGCCCGCTATTTCTTCCTGGAGGCCTCCTATGCGGCCGCCTATTATCCTTCCTGGTGCCCCGACGTCGCGCTGCTGGAGGAATGTTTCCGCTACGGCCAGATGACGGAACTGATGGCCAACCACCCGGAGATCTACCCGCCGCTGGCCACGGCCATCCCCTGGGCGAAAGGCAAGCACTTCCGGCAGTTGTATGTCTCGCTCTTGTTGTTGGCCACGGAGAACCACCTCGTGCGGGGCGAGACGCATCTGGCATCGGTGGGGTTGGAAGAGGCCCGCATCGCCGTCAGCCGCCGCAGCATGGGGCTCGGGCGGATCGGCGCCCGCTACAACTTCCTCAATGGCACGTACCTCTTCCAACTGAAGAAAGTCGCCGACGGCGACGCGGCGATCACGGCGGCCATGAACTACATGCAGCATGGCTCGCACTGGCTGTTTCAAATCTCCCTGGCCGACATCCTGGCCACCACCAAGGCGTCGCCGCGGACGGCGATGGACCTGTACCAGAACGTGCTCCGCGACCCGCAGGCCGCCGATTGGTCCTCCGACCCGATGGAGTCACTGGCCGTGTTGATCCTGCCGCATCCTTTGCCCTACGAGCATTGGTTCAACTCCGCCCTGAAGCGTAAGGACTGGGAGGCGGCCATCGAAATCGGCGACCGCATGCGGCGGCACCGCTTCTTCACCTCGCTGGCCTACGGCGGGCGGCTGGAATCGCTGCGCTGGATCCTGGAGGCCGCCGACGAGCAGCTCGATACCCGCAGCAAGCTCCAGCGCCAGGACCTCTTGACGCGCTACCCCGCCTACAACGCCCTGCGCCAGCACGCCCATGCCCTGCACGACCGCCTGGCGGCTGCGCCGCTGGCGACCGAGGACCGCGAGCCGACGCGGGAGCAGGTCCAGTGGCTGACCGACCTGGCGGGCGTCAGCAAGCAGCAGGAGGTTTTGCTGCACGAGATGGCGGTGCGGCGCGAGCCGGCCGGGCTGATCTTTCCCCCCTTGCGCGCCACCATCGACATCCAAAGATCGCTCCCCAAGGGACACGCCCTCCTGGTCTTCGTCACCACCACCGACGCCAGCTACGCCTTCCTCTTGAACCGTGATCGCTACAATGATTGGCAACTGGGCACGCAGCCGATCTTCGCGAAGAAACTGGCCGGCTTCTTGCGCGACATGGGCAATTTTCACCAGAATTACGAACTGGCGATGAAGGACTTGAATGACGTGCGGTGGAAGCAACTCGGGCGGGAGATCCACGATTTTCTCCTCAAGGACGGCAGGGCCGACTTGAAGTTCGACGAGTTGATCATCGTGCCCGACGGCATGTTCTGGTATCTCCCCTTCGAGGCCTTGCCGCTGAACGTCAACGGCAAGGCGCGCAGCCTGATTTCCTGCGTGCGGGTGCGTTACGCGCCGACCGCGTCGCTGGCCACCCTGGGCGACCGGTCGCCGCTCCACGGCGACGCCAGCAACACGGCGGTCGTCCTGGGGCGGATGTTTCCCAAGGAGAACCCCGACATCGCCCGCAACGCCGTCCACCGCCTGGCCGAGGTGCTGCCGGGAACGGTGGTGCTGCGGTCGCCGCTGCCGGCCCCGTCGGCGGTCTACGCCACGCTGCTGCACCGCTTGATCGTCCTGGACGATCTGACGATCAACGCCGAGGCCGGGCCGTATAGCTGGTCTCCCCTGCCGGTGGACCACGGAAAGCCCGGCAGCACGCTGAGCGACCGGATCGCGCTGCCCTGGGGCGGCCCCGAGCAAATCATCCTCCCCGGCTTCCACACCGTGGCCGAAGACGCGCTGGCTTCGTTGAAGCGCGGCAAGCGGCTGGCGGCGGGCAACGAAGTCTTCCTCTCCGTGTGCGGGCTGATGGCCAGCGGCGCGCGGACCGTGCTGTTGAGCCGCTGGCGGACCGGCGGACAGACCAGCTACGACCTGGTCCGCGAGTTCGCCCAAGAGCTGCCGCACACCACGCCCGCCGACGCCTGGCAACGCGCCGTCCTCGTGGCGACCGACTCGCGTTTGAATCTCGACGCCGAGCCGCGGATCAAGAAGGAGAACGTGGAAGAGCCCCCCAAGGCGAGCCATCCCTTTTTTTGGGCCGGCTACATGTTGATCGACCCCGGCAGCCCCGCCCCGACGGACAATCCCGCCCCCTTGCCGCCGGTAGCCAACTTCGCCAACCCGGCCGGCGGGGCGGTCAAGGCGGATCACGCGGTAAAACCGTGACCTCCGCGGAAACGCTGCGAAACCGCAAGCGGGCCGCCACGCGCCCCTTCATCCTTCCTCCTTAATCCTTCCTCCTTATTGCGTCCCTTCCTTCCTCGGACCGCCCGCCTTATAATACCCATGTTTCCCCTCTTCCATCCAGGGAGTTGCCTACCATGAGGCGTTTGCTGGGGCCCTTGCTCGCCGCGATCTGCTTGGCCGGTTCGCTCGTGGCGCCTTCCGCGCGGGCGGAAAACGAAGGACAGGCCGATCTCGACAAGGCGATGCAGTTGCGGTTGAAAATGACCGACGACACGATCTCGCTCACGGACCTGAGCGAGGTCATCCGCTTGACCGAGAGCGCCATGGAGAAGGGCCTCGCCAAGAGCAACCGCCCCTTCGCTCAGTCCTTGCTGGCCTCGACGCTCGTGCGGCGCGGCGTGGACACCGCCAAGGCGATCACCCACGCCGGTGGTCTGGATAGCAACTGGGCCGAGTACCGCAAGCTGGCGCTGGCCGACCTGGAGCGCGGCGTCGCCCTGGACGCGAAGCAACCGCGGGCCGTCTTGTTGATCGCCAAGCTCAACGTCGACTTGCCCGGCGGCGACGCCAAGCGGGCGGCCCAAGCCATCGACGAGACCATCAAGCTCAGCGGCGACGACCCCATGCTGCGGGCCGAAGCCCTGGTGCTGCGCGCCAATCTCCACACCGACCCCAACGACAAGGCGGTCGATCTGGACCAGGCGGCGGTGGTGCTGGCGAAGATAAAGAAGTATGACGAGGCCCAGGGCCTGGTCGACAAGGCGCTGGCCCTGGCCCCCGACGCCGCGGTCCCCTTGCTGGTGGAGAAGGCCCGCATCTACGTGCTCGCCGAGAAAATGAAGGACGCCCTGGAGGCCCTGAATAAGGCCGACGCCGCGGCGCCGGACAACCCGGACCTGCTGTTGCTCCGCGCCGGGATCCGCCTCGAATTGGGCCAGAAGGACCAGGCCCTGGCCGACGTGGAGCGGGTGCTGTCGCACAGGCCCGACGCCCCCGACGCCCTCCGCCTCCGCGCCGTGCTCCTCTTCGACAGCAAGAAGCTCGACGCCGCCGTGGCCGACCTGGAGAAACTCCACCAACTGGACCCCAAGGACGAGCCGGTGCTGCTGGAATTGGCCATGGTCTACCAGGCGCAGAAGAAATACGACAAGGCGGTCGAGGTCTACTCCGGCGTCCTCCGCCAACACCCTGATCGCTGGAAGTTCCTCCGCGGCCGCGGCGACGTCCTCTTGAGCGCGGGAAAACGCGGCGAAGCCATCACCGATTTCGACAAGGCCCTCGCCCAGCAACCCAAAGACATCAACCTGCTGAACAACCTCGCCTGGGTGCTGGCCACCGCGCCGGAGGACAAGCTCCGCGACGGCAAGCGGGCGTTGAAGCTGGCCACCCAGGCCTGCGAACTGACCGGCTACAAGCGGGACTACATCCTCTCCACGCTGGCCGCCGCCTATGCCGAGACCGGCGACTTCGACAAGGCCCGCAAGTGGGCCGCCAAGGCCGTCCAGCTCGGCGGCACGAGCAAGGAGTACGGCGCGTCGTTGAAGAAGGAGCTGGCCAGCTACCAAGCCAGCAAGCCCTGGCGCGAGGCCCTTCCCGAGCCGGAAGAAAAGCCTGCGCCCAAGCCGGAAGAGAAGAAGGCGCCGTAATTTTTGGAGCAATCCCGTGTGTGACGACTCCTCGGGAGAGGTTGCTTCGCGAATCGCCCGGCGGCGCCGGCGGCGGGAACCTCCGCCCCAGCTTCGCCGCCTGCGTCGCGTGGCGAGCGCCGCACTGGCTGTCTTCGCCCTTTTCTTTCTGCTCGGGAGCGAAACCGTAAGGGGGCATGCCTTCTTGGGGATGATCGCGACCGCGCTGGCGATCCTCTTGTCCTACGTGATCCGCCTCGACCCCGGCGGCGACGACGAACCGGCCGAGTGATCGCGGGCAAACGGCCGTCCCCCTGCTTGTCTTGCCCCGCGGCCCGCGTACACTGGTAACGGGGGTGACGGGAGCAATGCCATGTCCAAGCAAGGTTATACCGGACCGCTGGAGCAGATCGACGCCTGTACCTGGCGGATCCCCCGCAGTTACAAGCCGGGGATGCGGGTCGAGGGGCGCATCTTCGCCGACGAAAAGCTCATCGAGCAGATCCGTCACGACCAGGCCCCCGAGCAAGTGGCCAACGTGGCCACCCTGCCGGGCATCCAGATGGCCAGCCTCGCCATGCCCGATATCCATTGGGGCTATGGCTTCTGCATCGGCGGCGTCTGCGCGACCGACCCGGCCGAAGGGGGCGTGGTCTCGCCGGGCGGCGTCGGCTACGACATCAATTGCGGCGTCCGCCTGGTGCGGACGAATCTCGCGCTGGCCGACATGCAGCCCCGCTTGCCGCAACTGATGGACGCCCTCTTCCGGCAGATTCCGGCCGGCGTGGGCCGCGGCGGCCCCTATCTCTTCGACCGCAAGGAATTGCGGCGCTTGCTGGCCGAGGGCTGCCGCTACCTGGAACACCGCGGCTGGGCCACCGCCGGCGACCTCGACCACACCGAGGCCGGGGGCTGCCTCGCCGGCGCCGAGCCCGACGAGGTCAGCCCTCGGGCCATCCAGCGCGGCGGCGATCAATGCGGCACCCTCGGCTCCGGCAACCACTTCCTCGAAGTGCAGGTGGTCGAGGAAGTGGTCGACCCCGCGGCCGCCCGCACCTTCGGCCTTCAGCAGGACCAGGTATGCGTGATGATCCATTCGGGCTCCCGCGGCCTGGGCTACCAGGTGTGCGACGACGCCTTGCAGATGCTCCGCGGCGTGCCGGCCAAATACGGCATCGAGCTGCCCGACCGCCAACTGGCTTGTGCCCCCGTCCACAGCGCGGAGGGACAGAAGTACCTGGGGGCGATGCGGGCGGCGGCCAACTTCGCCTGGGCCAACCGGCAGTTGCTCATGTGGCAGACCCGCGAGGCCTTCGCCGCCTTCTTCGGCCGCCCTTGGGAAACGATGCAAATGAACCTCGTCTACGACGTGGCCCACAATATCGCCAAGCTGGAAAACCACCAGATCGGCGGCGAAGTGAAGCAGGTGTGCGTGCACCGCAAGGGGGCCACGCGGGCCTTCCCCGCCGGACACCCCGAACTGCCCGCCCCCTACCGCGCCACCGGCCAGCCGGTGATCATTCCCGGCGACATGGGGCGGGCCAGTTGGGTCCTGCTGGGGCTGCCCGGCAGCATGGAGCGGGCCTTCGGCACGACCTGCCACGGGGCGGGCCGGGTGATGAGCCGCACCGCCGCGGTGGCCAACGCCCAAGGCCGCCGCATCGACCGCGAACTGGCCGACCAAGGCGTCATCGCCCGCTGCCGAAGCTGGCGGGGGCTGGCCGAAGAGCAGCCGGCGGCGTATAAAGACGTCAATCTCGTCGTCGACGTCGTCGATCATGCCGGCCTGGCCCGCAAAGTCGCCCGGCTGCGGCCCATCGGCGTCGTCAAAGGGTGAGAGTAGGGCGGAAGGGGGAGGGCGGAAGGCGGAAGGAAAGTGAGCCGCCGGGTTTATCCCGGCGGATGGGCGGCGCCTTGCAGCCCGGTCGAGGAGCTTTTCCGATGAAACATCCATCCACGCATGGTATGTTTTGGCGTGTCGCCATTTTCTCGTCGCTGATGGCCTGGACGACAGGTTGCCAAAGCGATCAACTTGCCCCCGTTGCAAAAGGAGGAAAGAAGCCGATGACCATCAAAATCACCAGTTCCGCGTTTACCAACGGTCAGTTGATCCCCAAAAAGTACACGGGCGAGGGGGAGGACGTCTCGCCGCCGCTGGCCTGGTCCGACTTGCCCGAGAAGACCCAGGAGCTGGTGCTGATCTGCGACGACCCGGATGCCCCCAACGGGACCTGGGTGCACTGGGTCATCTACAAGCTCCCCGCCAACCTGCCCGGCTTGCCCGAGGGCATCGCCAAGCAGGCGCGGCTGAAGAACCCGCCCGGCGTGCTGCAAGGGCAGAACTCGTGGCGCAAGGGGGAGAACATCGGCTATAAAGGGCCGATGCCCCCGCCCGGCCTGGTCCATCATTATCACTTCACGCTCTACGCCTTGGAGGGCAAGCTGGTGGTCGAGCCGGGCCTGGACCGGAACACCTTGCTGCGGGAAATCGAAAACCACGTGCTCGGCGAAGGCGAACTGGTAGGCACCTACCAACGATGAAGGGACTTAGGTCTTGGGTCTTAGGTCTTAACCCCTGGCCCCTGGTCCCTGACCCCTGGCCCCTGGTCCCTCGGGTGTCCCATGCCTGACCAGCGAAAGCATCGCGGGCCGCACCCGGAAGACGCCCGCTTGTTTGCCCCGGCGCTGGCGCCGACATTGCAAGAGGCCGCCGCCGACCTGGGCTGGTTGCTCAGCCGCGGTTATCCGCACGAGTCGTCGTTGAAGTTGGTCGGCGACCGCTATGCGTTGGTGTCGCGGCAGCGGATCGCCGTGGCGCGATGCGCGTGCGGCGACGAGGAGGCCGCCCGGCGCAGGCGCTGCCAGGCGCCGGCGGAGAGTCTGGCCGGCCGTGGGCTCTGGCTGGACGGCTATAACGTGCTGACCACCGTCGAGGCCGCCTTGGCCGGCGGACTCCTGCTCCACGCCCGCGACGGCGCCTGCCGCGACATGGCCAGCATGCACGGCAGCTACCGCAAGGTGGCCGAGACGCAGCCGGCCCTGGAGCATATCGGCCGCACCGTGGCGGACCTGGGCGTGACCGAATGTTGCTGGTATCTCGACCGCCCAGTCTCCAATAGCGGCCGGCTGAAGACGATCATGGACGCCCTGGCCGCCGCGCACGGCTGGCGGTGGCGGGTCGAGCTGGTCGCCGATCCCGACTCCCTCCTGGCCGGGGCCGACGAGATCGTGGCCACGGCCGACAGCGCCATTCTCGACCGCTGTGCGGCGTGGTTCAATCTGGCCCGCACCGTGGTCTCCCGCCACGTGCCGGGAGCGTGGGTTTTGGACCTGGCAGGCGAGTGACCGGAGCACGACCCCATGAGCCTATGTCCCCGATGTCAGCAACGGCTGGTGCGAAGCAAGGTCCCGCAGGGGGTCGTCTTCGTCTGCCCGCGCTGCAAAGGAAGGGCGATCGGCCTGCCGGTGCTGCGACGGATGATCCCCGACGGCATCGTCAACGGGCTCTGGCTGCAAGCCCATCAGGAAGGCGGCGTGGCGGGGGTCGCTTGCCCGATCTGCCAGCGAACCATGGCACAAGTTTCCGCTACGGCCAACGCGCACCCGGTCACGCTCGACGTGTGCACCGGCTGCCAGTTCGTGTGGTTTGATCCCAACACGCTGGAGCAGCTTCCCGCCGCGCCCTGCCCGCCCCGCGCGGAGGAGACGTTGCCGGAGGCGGCCCGCGAGCAGATCGCGCTGATGAAGCTCAAAAGCTTCGAAGAACAGCAGGAAGCGGCCGGCACCTTGGAGGGCGGGGGGCCGGAGGAAACGTGGAAGCTGCTCCCTGCCGCCTTGGGCATGCCGGTCGAGGTGGACGCCAATCCGCTGCAAGGCTGGCCCTGGCTCACCTGGGGGCTCGCCCTGGTCATGGTGCTGGTGTACTTGCTGACCATGAACAATCTGGGGCCGGTCGTCGAGGAATTCGGCCTGATCCCCAACCAGCTTTGGCGCCACGGCGGAGCGACCTTCATCACCAGCTTCTTCCTGCACGGCGGGCCGTTGCACCTGGTGGGCAACACCTATTTCCTCCTCATCTTCGGCAGCCACGTGGAGGACCATGTCGGCCGCGGACGCTATGCGCTGTTGCTGGCGCTGTCCGCGCTGCTGGGCGACGCGCTCCACGTCCTTTGGGACCCGCAGGGTGCGATCCCCTGCATCGGCGCCAGCGGCGGCATCTCGGGGGCGCTGGCCTTCTATGCCCTGCGATTCCCCCACGCCCGCTTGGGCTTGCTGGTAGGCTATTCCTTCATGTTCCGCTGGTACCGGGTTCCCGCCGTCTATGCCTTCGGGTTCTGGATCGTGCTGCAACTCCTGCTGGCGGCCCAACAACTGGCCGGCGTCGGCCACGTCTCGGCCCTGGCCCATCTGGGCGGCTGCCTGGTCGGCGTCGCGGCCTGGCTGGTGTGGCGAACGGGCATGAAACAAGCGGCGTAATCGGCTATGATCCAGCAACCAGCCGGGGGCGTGGCCTCCGGAATTGGGCGGCGATTGAGCAGCCGGCCATCCCTGCAAACACGCCCCGGCGAACGGAAGCACTCATCCGTCGCGGAGGAAATCGTCCACGGAAAACCCGGCGCCCTTGAGAATGCGCACCGCCAAACCCCGCCCGATATCACAACCGGCATGGACAGGCACGGTAACCGTGGCTTGGCGCCCTTCGTGCCAGAGAGTCAAGTGACTGCCGCTCTGACGATCCTCGACGAACCCCTGCGACTTCAGAAACCGAATGAGGTCGCGTGCCGTGACCTGGGGCATGCGGCTCATTCAGGCACCCCCACGGTCAACTCCTCGACGTGCACCACGCTGTCGTTTTGCGGGACCTCCAGGGCATGGGCCAGCAGCGACTCCACGTGCTGTTGGACTGCCTGGCGCATGTTTCGCCTGGCTTCCTCGATCGTCTTGCCGTTGCTGAAGCAGCCGGGGAGCGTCGGGCTATAGGCCGAGTAGCCCTCGTCCTCCGGCTCCTTTTCAATCACGATTTGGAAGGCGTAAAACTTCACGGAATTCTCCTTGCGACCTGCAATCGCTGCCTATGGCATTATAGCAGAAAACCGGGCGTAAAGGAGCGGTGGGGATTTTCCCGCCCGCGGCGGCCGGTTATCATGGCGGCAGCGGTCCCTTCGCCGGCAGGCCTGGCGAGTTACACATGGTCGAACGCGACGGAAAATTCGTGTCGTTCACGCCCACCGCCGCTCCGCCGCCGGTCGAGGAGCCGGAGGAGGCCCCGGTGCAGTTCACGCTGCGCACGTTGCTCGTCCTGCAACTGGTTTGTGCGATCTTCTTCGGGCTGCTGCTGATGATCGGCGCCTTTGCGTTGCCGATACTACTGGTCGGCGCCGTGGTCTTTGCGGCCGTCCGTGTCCGCCCGGAAAACGTCCCCTTGAAGCGGATGGTCGTCGATCTGCTCTTTGGCGTCGTCGTGCCAGTCTCTTGCTTGGTGATCGCGCCGGGGTTGCTGGAGGGGCCGTACTTTAGACCCTGGGCCGGTGGCCAGCGGCTGGTTTGCGGGCCGTTTGAACAGTTCCTCTTCGCGGCCATCAGCGTTCAGATGGTGGCCTTTCTCGCTTGGCGACTGGGCGGCCGTTGGATGCACCGGGGCTTCGTGGCCTTGCTGGCCGGCGCGCTCTGGTTCGGGGTGGTCCTGGCTGGGGGGATCGTATTATTGTACGGAGCAGGGGCGGTCATGTTGTTTTTTGGCGTCTTGGGGTGCAGTGCCATCGTCATCGGCGTGTTGGACCTCGTGCCGGTTTCTGTGGCCGTCGTCTTCGCCCGCAACGCGGCAGCGGCGACGCGCCGGGCCAAGACCGTCAGGGGCAGAGTTCTGCTGGTCCTCCTCGGCGCAGCGATAGCATTTGCCGTCCCTTACTTCTGCCCGGAGTTGGGGCTGGCGATTTCCCGGACCTTGCACTCCCATCCCTGGCCGAAACCTTTTTAGCGGCGCACGCTAAAGAAGACTCGCCCCGAGTCGCAGGGGAAGGCGATTTTTACGAGGACTTCGGCATGGAAGCGCCGGGGTAATCCGCTATAATGGAGCAAACGCCCGGCGCAACCGCGCCGGTGGGAGGCATTTCATGCGTGTTCCTGTCAGAATTCTCTTGCCGCTGCTGCTGGCACTGCTGGCGCCGCTTGGGGCGCGGGCGGCGGCGGCAACCGTGGAAGAATCCCCCTTCCACGCCGGCCGCGCCGAGGGCGGCGAGCTGAAATTCATCGACGGCCTGCCGCTGCTGCTGGTCCAGGGGACGCCGGAGGAGATCGGCCGCCAGAAGGCCGCCCTGACCGGCGAGGCCGTCAAGGCCATCGCCGATTACCCGCAAAAACTGCTCCGCGCCGTACACTGTGAAAAACGTTGGCCGGCGATCGTGGCCGACGGCCGCACCCTCTTCAAACAGGCCCCGGCCGACTATCGCGAGGAACTGCGGGCCCTCGCCAAGGCCCTGGGCATCGATGCCGACTCCGGCGTGGCGGCCAACACCGTCATGGACACCTATCGCAGTTGGCTGGGCTGCTCGTCGTTGATCGTCTCGGCCGAAAAGAGTGCCACCAAGGCGCCGCTGATGGGCCGCAACCTCGACTTCTACGCACTGGGGTTCCTCGACAAGTACGGCCTGGTCACCGTCTATCGCCCCCGCGGCAAACACGCCTTCGCCGCGGTGGGCCTGCCCGGCATGGTCGGCTGCCTCTCGGGCATGAACGACGCCGGCCTGACGCTTGCCGTCCACGAGGTCTTTCTGGCCGCCGACGGCTCGGCGTGGCTGAACCTCAAGGGGATGCCCTACACCTTGTGCTTCCGCCGCATCCTGGAAGAGTGTACGACCGTCGAAGAGGCCGAGAAAATGCTCCGCAGCACGCCGCGCTCGACGATGCTCAACCTGGCGGTCTGCGACCGCCGCGGCGGCGCCGTGCTGGAAGTGACGCCCAAGAGCGTGGTGCTCCGCCGCGGCCACGACGGCATCTGCGTCTGCACCAACCATTTCCGCAGCCCGCAACTGGCCGTTTTGACCTGGTGCAGCCGCTACGACATCCTGGCCAAGGCCGCCATGATGAAAACCATCGGGCTGGACGACATCGCCCGCAAGCTCGACGCCGCCAGCCAGGGCCCCCTGACCATGCAGACGATGATCTTCGAGCCGGCTACGTTGGTGCTGCACCTGTCGTTGGGCCCGGCGCCCTCCTCGAAGCAGCCGCTGCGCACGTTGCCGCTGGCCCCGCTCTTCGAAACCGAGCAAGCCGGGAAGAAGCCGGCGGCAACGGGCCCGCGCCGCTAGCACTCCTATGTCATCTTGGGACGTTGTTGTTATCGGCGGGGGACCGGCGGGGCTGATGGCCGCCTGCCATGCGGCCCAGCGCGGCCGCCGCACGCTGCTGCTGGAGAAAAAGCGGCGCCCCGGAACAAAGCTCCTCCTTGCCGGCGGCACGCGCTGCAATCTCACCCACGCCACCAACGCCCGCGGCATCGTGGCGGCCTTCGCCGACCAGGGCCGATTCCTCCATTCGGCCCTGGCGGCCCTCACGCCCGAAGCCGTCGTCGAGTGGTTCGAGGCGGAAGGCGTGGCGACCAAGATCGAGGAGGGCGGCAAGGTCTTCCCCCGCAGCGATCGCGCCAGCGACGTCCTGGCCGCGTTGCTCTCCCGCCTGCGACGCACCGCTTGCACCATTGCCCTGGACGAACCGGTCGCGGAAATCGGCCGCCACTCCGCCGGCTTCCAAATCGTCACCGCGCGGCAGACCCTCCTGGCCCAGGCGGTCGTCCTGGCCACCGGCGGCCGGTCCTATCCGGAGAGCGGCTCCAGCGGCGACGGCTATCGCTGGGCGGCCGCCCTGGGGCACACGATCGTCGCGCCGCACCCGGCGCTGGTGCCCATCACCACGCACGCCCCCGCGGTGCTGGCCCTCCAGGGGATTACGATTGCGGACGCTGGCGTGAGCGTATTGGAACCGGGTGCCACTGCTGGCTTGTCCAGCAGTGCTAGAAACACGGCTGGGCAAGCCGGGCACCGTGCGAAGCATGGTCGTGGCACCCACGCCTGTCTGGCCCGGCAGCGCGGCGCGATCCTGTTTGCCCATTTCGGCGTCTCCGGCCCGGCGGTGCTCGATGTGAGTCGGGCCGTCAGCGGCCACCCGCGGCCCAGCTCGCTGCTGCTGCGTTGCGATTTCCTCCCGGAGGTGAATCAGGAGTCGTTGGAGCGTGTCTTGCAGGAGGAGTGCCAGACGGCAGGAAAACGCCTGGCGGTCGGAATCCTCGCCGGGCGGCTGCCGCAGCGGCTGGGCGAGGCCGTCGCCGCCCAGGCCGGGCTGGCCCCCGACCGCCGCGCCGCGGAACTGAGCCGGACGGAGCGCCACAACCTGGCCCGCGCCGCCAAGCAATTCGATATCCCCATCGCCGGCACGATGGGGTTTCGCAAGGCCGAGGTCACAGCCGGCGGCGTCGCGCTGGCCGAAGTGGACTCGCGGACCATAGAGAGCCGGCTGGTGCCGGGGCTGTTTTTCGCGGGCGAGGTGCTCGACCTGGACGGTCCCATCGGCGGCTACAATTTCCAGGCGGCCTTCAGCACCGGCTGGCTGGCGGGGGGAAATGCCTGAGCAAGCGGTAACGGGGGAGAAAGGGCAGGCCGCCGGCCCTTGCCAGCGGGCGGCGTTGCGGCCAAAATGGTTGTTTCGTGGGGCAGCCATCGCCCTGCACCTCCCTGAGCCCCGAAAGAACTGATTGTCATGCCAAGCTGCGTTCTGGCCTATTCCGGCGGATTGGACACCTCGGTCATCTTGAACTGGCTGATCGAGGATCAAGGCTACGACGTCCACGCAGTGTACGTCGATCTGGGCCAGCCCTGCGAAGACCGCGAGGCGATCCTCCAAAAGGCGCGGAAGATCGGCGCCCGCTCGGCGCAGATCATCGACGCCCGCGAGGAACTGTGCCGCGATTTCGCCTTTCCCGTCTTGCAGTGGCAGGCGAAGTACGAAGAGGTCTACCTGTTGGGCACGTCGATCGCCCGGCCGCTGATCTCGAAGGTCTGCCTGCAGGTCGCCCGCCAGGTCGGCGCCGACGCCTATGTCCACGGGGCCACGGGCAAGGGCAACGACCAGTGCCGTTTCCAACTGGCCGCCGAGGCCCTGCAGCCGGCCGTGCGGGTGATCGCGCCCTGGCGGATGGAGGAGTTCCGCCGCCGCTTCCCCGGACGCAGCGAGATGATCGCCTATTGCCGGGAGAAGAACATCCCCGTGAAGGCCTCGGCAGCCAAGCCCTACAGCTCGGACGAGAACTGCCTGCACATCAGCTACGAAGCGGGCAAGCTGGAAGACCTCGCCGTCAACGGGGTCGAGCTGGTCGATTTCGGCATGACGCGATCGCCCCAGCAAGCCCCCGATGAAATTGAAAACGTGGCGATCGGGTTCGACGCCGGCGTGCCGACCCGCGTCAACGGCGAGCCGCTGGGCGCCTTCGCCATCGTCAGCCGGTTGAACGCCATCGGCGGCCGCAACGGCATCGGACGCATCGACATGGTCGAGAACCGCTTCGTGGGGATGAAGAGCCGCGGGGTCTACGAGGCGCCGGGCATGACCATCCTCTACGCGGCCCATCGCCTGGTCGAGCAGTTGACCATGGACCGCGACCTCATGCACCTCCGCGACCGGCTTGCGCCCGAGGTGGCCGAAATGGTCTACTACGGCTTCTGGTATCATGCCAAGCTGGACGCCCTGATGGCCTTCATCCGCCAGGCGCAGCAGCCGGTCAGCGGCGAGGTGCGGCTGGGGCTCTACAAGGGCAACCTCATCGTGGCCGGCCGCTCCAGTGCCAACAGCCTCTACGACGAGGGCATCGCCACCATGGAAGGCGGCGGCTCCTACAACCAGACCGACGCGGAAGGGTTTTTGCGGATCCAGGGGCTTCCCGGCCGCGTGCAGGCGCGGGTTTGGCCGAGGAAGTTCTGACGAGGGGCTGGGGACTAGGGGCTGGGCTGCGACACGCAGAGGACGGGCCGGCCGCCGTAGTCGAGAATCCGAACCGTATCCGTCACACGCCGTGTGACGATCCCACCGCACACGGCGTGTGCGGCGTACGGGCAGAAGCGGACGTACCAGGCGCGGCCTTCAGTCCGCGCAAGGGCCAACGCCTGCGGCGCGTCCTCCTTGTCCGCCTGCACGACGCGGACGTCGTGGTCCGCCAGCGCAAGGTATCGTAGCGACCAGCAACTCCAATAATCGTCGGCCACGATCCAGGTCACTCCCGGCCCGCGGTGTTGCAAAATGTAGTCCAGCGCCGCGCGTTTGGGCTCGACGGCGGCGGTGCGAAAGGTTCGATGGGCACGGCCGCCCGTCTGCTCGATGAAGCGGAAGTAATGCTGGTGGAAATCGGCCAGGACGAAGCCGGCGGCGGCCAGGGCCAGGACCACGGCCGCCGTCCGCACCCGTCCGGCCTGGCCCCACCAGACGGCTGCCCCGCGGGCGGCCAACATCACCGCCGGGGCGACCAGGCAGATCGCGTAGCGCTCTTGGCCGGGCCAGAGCGCCTGCGGGCCGGCCAGCACCGCGAATGCGGCCAACTCCAGCAGCCAAGCCGCCGCCAGGACGCGGTCGGCTGCCGCGCGGGTGTCCCGCCACAGCCGCCACGCGGCGGCCGCCAACACGCCCCAGACCACGACGACGCCCAGTGCCGGCCATCGCAACCACGAGTCGGCGCCGGAAATGTATTGATAAACGGTCTGGCCGGAAAAGAGGTTCGCATAGAGCACGGCGAAGTGCGGATCGCCGTGGGGATGAACCAACTGGGCAAGGTGGCTGAGCACGCCCCCGCCGGCCTCGCCTCGCAGCCGAATCAGGTAGGTCGCGCAACAGATCAACGCCAGCGTGGCCAGGGCCAGCACCGTCAGGCGGCGCGGCTGGAAGCGGAATTGCCGCCACCGCGCGATCAGGCCGGCCGCAATCGCCGCCCCGGCGAAGATATTGGTCGGATGGACCAGGACCGCGGCCAACAGGGCCACGATGGCCGCGGCCGTGAAGCGGTCTTGCCGCTCGGGGAAGCGCACCGCGGCGAGCGAGAAATACCAGACCAGCAGCGTCGCCGGCAGCGACTGGGCGGCGTCCCAGGCGAAGCGGCTGTAGGCGATATCGATGGGCAGCACGGCCAGGACCAGGGTGGAAATCACCGCCGTGGGGCGATCGAAGACGCGGCGGCACAGCCACCAGTTCAGCGCCAGCGCCGCCAGGCCGCTGGCCAGCGGCACGATCCGCAGCAGGGTAATCGAAGGCCGGAAACAGGCCTCCAGCGGCAGCAGCAAGGCGAAGAAGAAGGGGTTGACTGGATTGCCCGCCGGCGTTTTAACCAACCAGGCCCCGCCGTGAAGGATGTTCCAGGCCGTCACGCCGTACCAGGCCTCGTCGCCGTTGAGTCCCGGGATATTGCCCAGCGCGTGGCAGCGGAACCAGAGGGCCGCCAGGCCCAGCGCGGCCAGAGAGGCGGCCAAGGCCGCGGCGGCCGGGCGGCGGCGAGGGTTCAGGGTTTGCTTTTCGGGGGCCAACGGGAGGGGGACCAGGGATTTGGGGATTTAGGGATTTAGGGAGTGGAGACCCCCACGCCCACCGGCTGCGCCCGGTGGAAAAATGGAGGGGCCGCGGATCGCTTATCGCCGCAGGGGCGTTTGCGAGGCCAGCCGGTCGAGCAACTCGCGACTGGGCTGGTGCTGCGGATCCATCGCCAGCGCCCGCTGGGCCGTGGCGGCGGCCTCGGCCGCATGGCCGGCCAGCCACTGCGCCTGGGCCAATTGGTAGAGGATCTCCGGGGTGGGGCGCTCGTGGGCGGCCGCGGCGGCGAAGCTCTGCACGCCGTCGTCGTAGCGCCGCAAGGCCACGTAGGCCAGCCCCATCAGGTAGAGCACCTGTTGCGGCTCTTCGGCCGGGGTGTTGTAGGTATCGGCCAGGTTTTGCAAGGTTTCCAGGGCCCGTTGCGGCTGGTTCATCTGCCGATAGAGTTCGGCCACTTGCAAGAGGACGTGCTGGTCGAAGGGGACATAGCCCAAGGCCCGCTGGTAATCGGCCAGGGCCTGCCGCGGGTCGCCGGCGGCGCGCAGCACCTGGCCGTGCGCCGCCCAGGCGGCGGGCAATCTCGGATTCAAAGCGATGGCCTGTTCGGCCGAGGCGCGTGCCAGGGCCAGTTCTCCCATGACCAGGTGCATTTCCGCCTGGCGAACCCGCAGGGCCACATCGTCCGGCGTCAGGCGGCAGGCCTCCTGCAACTGCGCCATGGCCTCCGGCCGTGCCCCCCGCTGCCACAGGCACTCGGCATAATCGCGGTGGGCTTCGGCGTTGGTCGGGCAGGTGGCCACCGCCTTGGCCAAGAGGCGTTCGGCGTCGCGCTGCCGGCCGCGTTCCTGGGCCGCGACCCCTTGCTGCGAGAGCTGCCGCGAGGCGGCCAGCGAATCGGATACCGGGCCTCCCAGGCCCGGTATCCGGCAACCGCCCAAAGACACGATCACCAGCGCCAGCAGGGCGCCAAACCAGGGAGCCGGCGTCAAGGTGGCACGCGGGGCCTTCATGGGAATAGTCCAAGGCACAATGGGGCGGACTAGGGTAGCAAAAACGCTGGTTTGCCACTACGCCAGTTTGAGAAAAGGGGGAGGGCGGAGGGCGGAAGGGGGAAGGAAAACGAGATCCGCCTTCCTTTATCCTTCCCCCTTCCGCCCTCCGCCCTCCGCCTTTCCTTCCTTTTTCAGCGATTTGTAAGAATTACCAAGATTCCTGCCCTGGGGTGAAACGCAGGGGACAAGGGGCCGCTTGTTTTATCTCCAAAGGGAGTAACGACTTGCGGTGTTTATCCGATCCATCCGCCCCCCGCCGTTGTCGATTGGCACGTCAACTGCATAAGCTCTCAGAACGACAGGATACCGATCCGGCCCAGATGGTTCCGGCTGCTTCCCGCAGGCGCCGGAACTGGTTTTCCAAGCAGAACCGTGAATCTTAGGTAACCAAGCCACCACGGCACCACGGAAGCCCATTTCGGGAAAGAACCAGTTTTTCACGGTCCAAGGGCCCGGTTGGCGACTTGCAGCGCCGACCGGGCCTTTTTTTTGCGCCTCCGGCAGCCACAAGAGTCGCGGCAGTGCCCGGCCGCGAGTCGATCGCGCGGCGAGCCGGTGGCCATCTTCTCTTGAGAAGCACTTGTCCGATTCGCTATAATCGGCATAGTCTGGACGGTCTAGATAATGCGGTGGCAATAGGAGGTGCATTGATGTCTACAGGAGGGGAACTATCCGGGGTCATGCAGGTTGGCGAAGCGGCGGGGCTGGTTTGGGCGGCATTGGCCCAGCATGGCCCGTTGAGTACGGCCAAGCTCGTGAAAATCGTGGGCAAACCGCGTGATACGATCATGCAGGCCATCGGTTGGCTGGCCCGCGAGGACAAGATCCAGATCGACGACGAAGGCCGCAGCCGCGTCATTTCGTTGCGTTGAGGCCCGCCCCGCGGATGCTGGGCCGGCGAGGGAAAAGGGGGAGGAGCCGGGGTTCCCAGCCTATACAGTGGACTTATACTCCCCCATTAGTACCATTTGTGCATCTCCTTGCCCTCCAGGGTGTGCCGTCGGACTCTTCGATTTCTCCCGCACAAGTCGGCCGAGAAAAAAACCTTTCTTGCGGCCGCTTGCCATCGCCCCAATTTGGGCGTACTCTAGATTAATCGCCAGTTTCAAACCGGAGAGGGATCGCCTTTCGCCGTGTAAGGCCCCTTCTCCTCCATCACACCTCACCTAGTGAAGGACCTGATCTCATGGCACGTTCCGTTCGTTACCTTGTGTATGTGTTGGGAGTCCTGGTTGTTTGTGTTCTACTGCGCGGGGCGCCGGTGTCGGCGCAAGAGGAGGCTACGCCCCCCGAGGCGAAGAATCCGGAGGAAGTCAACCAGGCCATCGAACTCTTCAAGAAGAAGGATTTCGAAGGGTGCGCGGCGAAGTTGAACATCGCGGTCAAGAACCATCCCGAGTTGCCGCCGGCGCAGATCATCATGGCCCAGTTGTTTGGGCTGGCCGGTGCGGGGGCCAATGTGCGGCCATCCCTGGAAAGGGCCGTCATGGAGGATCCCACTGATCCGCAAGCCTATATCATTCTGGGCAACATCGCCCAAGACGAACGGCGGTTTACCGAGGCCGACCTGCTCTTTGGCAAGGCCGTCGATTTGCTCGCCACGTTCAGCAACACGAAGCGGAAGCACGAGCTGGAGCCCCGTGCGCTGAGCGGCCTGGCCTGGGTGGCCGAGGCGCGGCAGAAGTGGCCGGCGGCGCAGAAGGATCTGGAAGCGATGCTCAAGACCCTGGAGTCTTTGCCGGCCGAAACCACGGACCAGAAGAAGGCCAAGGCCACGGCCACGGCGGATGCCCTGAGCCGTCTGGGTACGGCGCTGTTCGAGCAGTACAAGGCGAAGGACGCCTTGGAGAAGCTGAAAGAGGCCAAGGCCGCCGACCCCGACAGCATCCTCACCCCGGAAGCCCGCTTGGGCGAACTGTATGAGCAGATGGGCGGCGAGAAGAACCACAAGGAGGCGGCGCGATGGATGAAAGTCGCCCTGACCAACGCCGCCAACGACCCGAAGACGCGGCTGGCGGTGGCGAGTTGGGCGGTGAACACCGGCGATATCGAGCAGGCCAAGATCAACGCGGACAAGGCCCTGGAACTCGACAAGACCTCGCTCAACGCCAAGATCACCTGCGGCGTCGTCGCCTTGTTCCAGAAGGACTTCGTGGCCGCGGAAAACTACTTCGACAGCGCCCTGAAGCAAAGGCCCAGCCAGTGGCTGGCCAAGAACGGCCTGGCGCTGGCGCTGTGCGAGCAGAAGGATGACGCGCAGAAGGAGAGGGCCCGGGAGTATGCCGAGGATATCGTGCGGAACAATCCCAAGCGGCCCGACGCCGTCTCGACCTACGCCTGGGTCCTCTACCGCCTCGGCAAGCTGCAAAACGCCGAGCAGGCCATGAACAAGTCCGCCGAGCTTTCCGGCGGCAGCCTGAACGCGGATACCGCCTACTGCTGGGGCCAAATCGAGTATGACCTCGGCAAGAAGGACGCCGCCCGGACGCTCATCGGCATCGCCCTGAAGAGCGCACGGCCCTTCTCGATGCGCCCCGAGGCCGAGAAGCTGAATGCCACGCTGGAAAAAGAGGCGAAGGCCGAGAAAGAGACTCCTAAGAAGTAGTCCGCCTTCTACGATCCTGAGGAATCGCGCGGCGTCCGTGCCCGGCCCATGGCCGGCGCGGACGCCGCTTTTCGTTTCTTGCCTCCGCTTACTTCTCGATTCCCTGCCGCGCGGCGACGCCTTGTTGGAAGTAATGCTTGACCTGGCGCATCTCGGTCACCAGGTCGGCCCGCTGGATCAGCCGGGCATCGGCGCCGCGGCCGGTCAGCACCAGCTCGACCTCCGGGAGCTTGGCGTCGATCAGCCCCAGCAGGTCCTCGACGGTCAGCAGGTGCAGTCCCGGTGCCAGGTTGGCCTCGTCGAGGATCACCAGCCGGTACTTGCCCGAGCTGACCGCCTCCCGCGCCTCTTCCAGGCCGCGGCGGGCCAGCGCCAGGTCCTCGGCGGTGGGCTGGCCGCCGATCCAGTGCGGCAGGCCGAATTGCCGGACGGTCACGCGGTCGGCCAGCCGTTGCTCCAGGGCAATCAGCTCGCTGGTGCGGGTGCCTTTGGCGAACTGGCCGAGGAAGACGTTCCAGCCCGCCCCCGCCGCCCGCAACGCCAGTCCCAGCGCCGCGGTGGTCTTGCCTTTTCCCTCGCCCGTATAAACGTGTACGTATCCCGGCATGGAAACTTTTCCTCGTTCTGCGAAACCGCAAGCGAAGGGCTTCCCGTATTCTCTAATCCCTAAATCCCTAAATCCCTAAATCCCTGCTCTCTCATTTCCCGCGCGTGATAGCTGGAGCGGACCAGCGGCCCGGCGGCCACGCGGTCGAAACCCAGGCGGCGGGCGGACTCGCCCAGGCGGGCAAATTCCTCCGGCCGCAGGTAACGCACCACCGGCATCTGCGCCGGCGAAGGCTGCAAGTATTGCCCCAAGGTCAGCCGACGGCAGCCCGCAGAGCGCAACTCGGCGAGCGTCTCCAGAAGCTCCTCGGTCGTCTCGCCCAGCCCGAGCATCAGTCCGGTCTTGAGTTGGATGGCCGGGGCGGCGCGGGCGATGCGGCGAAACATGGCCAGCGTCCAGCGGTAATCGGCCCGGCGGCCGCGCACTGCCGCGTACAGCCGCGGCACGGTTTCGCTGTTGTGATTGTAGACCTCCGGGGCGGCGGCCACCAGCCGATCGACCGCCGCCGCGTTGCCGGCGAAATCCGAAGGGAGCACCTCGACGGTGGCACGGCACGCGCGGCGAATGGCCGCGATGGTGGCGACGAACTGCTCGGCGCCGCCGTCCGGCAGGTCGTCGCGGGTCACGCAGGTAACCACGACGTGGGCCAGGCCCAAGGCCACGACGGCCGCCGCCACCCGCCGCGGCTCGTCCGCGTCGACCGGCCCGGGGCGCCCTTTCCGCACGCTGCAAAAACGGCACCCCCGCGTGCATACCTCCCCGAGGATCATCAGCGTCGCCGTCTTCGCCGCATAGCACTCCATGCGATTGGGGCAATGGGCATGATCGCAGACCGTCTGCAACCGCAACTCCTCGACCAATCGCGCCGTGAAATGGCCGGCGTTGCCCTTGGGCACGTTGCGCTTCAGCCAACGCGGCAGCATGGCGGCAGAGCGGGGCGGAGATTTCGGATCGGGCATGGCAAGTCCATCGCGGGGAGAAGGTGCCTGTCCCCTTTTCTTATCTTGGAGTATGATGGTATCGTCGGGGAAGGCCTCTTGCAACGCCCCGGCCGGGGGAAGACCATGACGGCCAAATCATCGAAGAAGAAGGTCGCTGCGGCCCCAGGGGAGCGGGTCGTCAGCGAGAATCGCAAGGCCCGCCATAACTACACCGTGCTGGACACGCTCGAATGCGGCCTGCTCCTGGTCGGCAGCGAGGTGAAGAGCCTCCGCGAGGGAAAGGTCTCCTTGGAAGAGGCCTACGGCCGGGTGAAGGACGACGAGCTTTGGTTGGTGGGCTGCGACATCCCCGAGTACATCGACGCCAACCGTTTCAATCATCGCCCCAAGCGGCTGCGGAAACTCCTCTTGCACCGCCGCGAGATCAAGCGGTTCGCCCATCGGGCCTACGAGAAGGGGTTAACATTGATCCCGCTGAAACTGTACTTTAAGCGGGGTATCGCCAAGGTGCTCATGGGCGTGTGCCGCGGCAAGCAACTGCACGACAAGCGCCAGGCCATGAAGAAGGCCGAGGCCCAGCGCTCCATCCAGCGGCAGATGTTAAGAAGGGGGTAGAGGCCGGGGGCCAGGGACCAGGGGAAGCGGTACGCTTGCGGTTTCGCAAGGACACACGTTCCCCCCGATGACGGTATTTTCTTGCACCGACCCCGCGCGAACCATCCTCCCCCGCTTTGCGTAGGAACGCTCATGCTCGACCTCCTCGACGTGAAGAAGTCGTTTGTCCAGCCCGACGGCACGGCGCTGCCGATCCTCGATATCCCCGAGTTTCACGTGGACGCCGGCGAGCAGATGGTGCTGGTCGGCCGCAGCGGCTGCGGCAAGACCACCCTGCTGCACGTGATCGCCGGCATCAGCCGCCCCAACAGCGGCAAGGTCCGCATCGACGATTGGGACATCACCTTGTTTTCCGAGGCCGAGTGCGACCGCTTTCGGGCGGAGCGGATCGGCTACGTCTTCCAGACCTTCAACCTGCTCCGCGGCTTCTCCGCCTTGGAAAATATCCTCGTGGCCATGCGATTCACCGGGCGGCGGCCGGACCGCGTGCGGGCCCGGCAACTGCTCACCCGCGTCGGCCTGGACCATCGCACCACCCACCGCCCGGCCATGCTCTCGGTGGGCGAGCAGCAGCGGGTGGCGGTCGCGCGGGCGCTGGCCAACAAGCCCAAGCTCCTCTTGGCCGACGAGCCGACGGCCAACGTCGACGCCGGCCACCAGCAGCAGGTCCTGGACTTGTTGCGCGAGACCTGCCGGGAAGAGAACGTGGCCCTGGTGCTGGTCACCCACAGCCCCGAGGTCGCCGGGCAGTTCGATCGCGTCGAGAAGCTGGAGGAGTTCAACCAGGTGGGAAAAACCAAGGATGAAGGATAAAGGATCAAGGATGAAGGACGACCGCACACCATCCTTCATCCTTTATCCTTCATCCTTTGAACAACAGTTGTCGTCACCACACCAATAACCCCTGCACTACGACAGCGTCATGAGTCTTTGGAAGATCGCCTGGCGGAGCATTCAGCAGCGTACGCTGGCCTCGGCCTTGACGACGCTCTCGATGGCGCTGGGCGTCTCGCTGGTCATCGCCGTGCTGGTCGTCTACAGCGTCGTCTACCAGTCGTTTCACCGCGGCGGCGAGGGCTACGACCTGGTCGTCGGCGGCGCCAAGGGGAGCCGGCTCGACCTGGTCCTCAGCGCCGTCTACTACATGAACCGGCAGGTCGAGCCCATGCCCTACGAATATTACCAGAAGCTCGTCCACGGCAACGTCACCGACGGCATCGACGCCGCCGTGCCCATCTGCCTCGGCGACAAGTATGAGGGCTTTCCCGTCGTCGGCACCACGCCAGACCTGTTCGACGCGCTGAAGCTGCCCGACGGGCAGCACTACCAGTTCGCCGCTGGCGGCCGCAACTTCAAGACCGAGAATTTCACCGAGGCGGTCATCGGCGCTACCGTGGCGGAGAAGACGGGGCTGAAAGTCGGCAAGACCTTTCGCCCCACCCACGACGTCGGCGCCACCAAGGGACACATCCACGATCCCTTCACGATCGTCGGCGTGCTGCGGCCGACCGGCACTCCCAACGACCGCGCGCTGTTCGTGAACATCGAGGGCTTCTACCGCCAGGCGGGCCACCTGGAGGCGATGCTCAAGGGAGCCGAGGGCGCGGCGGCCGACAAAGACGACGAGCACGAGCACGGCCACCACCACGAGCACGAGGTCATCCCCGACCGGCTCAAGCGCGTCACGGCCGTGCTCGTCTGTCTCGATCCCGATCACCCCGAGCGCATCCGCCCGGTGGCCCAGACGATCAACCAGGGCGCCGAGGCCCAGGCCGCCGTCCCCGGCGACGAAATCTCGCAACTCTTCGAGGGCACCATCGGCGACGTCCAGTGGGTGCTCCTGCTCTTCGCCGTGATGATCGTCATCGTGGCCGGCATCGGCATCATGGTGAGCATCTACAACTCGATGAGCGACCGCCGCCAGGAAATCGCCGTGATGCGGGCCCTGGGCGCCGACCGCGTCACCATCATGCTGGTCGTCCTCCTGGAGTCGATCCTGCTGTCGCTGGGCGGCGGGGTGCTGGGGCTGCTGCTGGGCCACGGCGTGGTCGAGCTGTTGGGCCCGCTGATCGCCGAGCGCATCGGCATGTCGGTGAACCTCTTGCAGTTCCGCGCCATGGAACTGGTCCTTATTCCCGGGCTGGTGGTGTTGGCTTCGGTGGTCGGTTATTTGCCGGCGGTGGCCGCCTACCGCACCGACGTCGCCCGCTGGCTGATGGCCGCGCCATGACCGCTCGACTCTACGATCCGGCGATCGCTCCCCGCGGCGACAAGCCGGTGGCCGGCTACCACGCCCTCAGCGCGCTGGCGGTCAGCAGCCTGGCCCTGGGGGCGCTGTCCGCGCTGGCCTTCGTCCACCACTCGCTGGCCGTGATTCCCCTGGTGGCCATCGTGCTGGGCCTGCTGGCCCTGCGGCGCATCCGCCGCGCCCCCCAGGAGCTGACCGGCACGCGGGAGGCCCTGGCCGGCATCGCCCTGGCCGTCGTCTTCGGAATCGTTGGCGCCGGCGTGCTCTTCATCGAGTCGCTGCGCGAAGTCCCCATCGGCTACGAGGCCATCACCTACGAGACCCTCCAGCCCGACAAGAGCAATCCCTACGAGTTGATTCCCGAGAAGGCCGTCGATTTGGCCGCCGACAAGAAGCGCGTGTTCATCAAGGGCTACATGATGCCCACCCGGCAAAAAATCGGCCTGAGGCACTTCATTCTCTGTCCGACCAACGGCGTCTGTCCCTACTGCATTCCCAAGCCGACGCGGACGGAGCAGATCCGCGTGACGTTGGACGGCGACCTGACCGCCGAGTACACGACGCGTCTGATCGCCATTGGCGGACTCTTCGACGTCGACGCGAAGAACCCCAGCGGCATCCCCTACTCGATGGACGTGGACTATCTGAAGTAGGGCGGAGGGCGGAAGGGGGAAGGTTGCCGGCCCGCGTCAGCCGCCGGATTCCTTCAACATCCGTCTGGCCTCATCGATCCGTCCACGAAGCTGGTACTCGATTTCCGGGTCCAGAGACGCCGCTTTCGTCAAGTCGGCAAGGGCCAGGTCCCACTTCGCCCACTTGTAGTAGGTTTGGCCGCGGGCCTCGTAGTTTTTGGCGTTCCGCCCGTCGAGCCGCACCGCTTCGTTCAGGTCGCTCAGGGCCTTCTCCGCTTCGCCGGCGCGGGCGTAATCGAGCCCACGGCCCCGGTAGGCCTCGGCGATCTGCGGGTGAAGCTGTTTTTCGAGTGTCGGTTCATGGCCGGCGGAGGCGAGGAGGTCATCGAGAGCAGGGGCCCATTGTTCCTTCTTCAGGCGTTTCAGTCCGCGGTCACGATAGGCCCCGGCCCGCGTCGCGTCGACCCTGCCGGTCCAGGCGTGGTCCAGCGAAACCACCTCGTGCAGATCGGCAAAGGCCAGCTCGAAGTCGTCGTTGCCCAGGTAGGCTTCGGCCCGATTGTAATGGGCGTGGGGGGACGACGGATCGAGCCGGATGGCCTCGGTGGCGTCGCTGCTGGCCCGTCCGAACTGGCCCAGCGCCGTGTAAGCCCGTGCCCGCTCGCAGTAGGCCATGGCGTAATCCCGTTTGACGGCGATGGCGAGGTCCAATTCCACCACGGCCGTATCGGGATCACGCTTCTCCAGGAACGCGACCCCGCGTCCATAATGGGACTCGGCAGCATGGGGATCGATGCGGCCGGCCTCGCCGAAGCACCGGATCGCCGTGTCCCATTGGTGGTCCTTTACGGCATTCCAGCCGTTCCCGTTGAGTTTTTCGACTGACTTCACCTTCATGGTGGTAAGTACCAGGCCATGAGGGTCCACTTGCTCGACCTTCGCCGGGTGTTCTTTCACGGGTTCGCTGTAGGTTGAGTCCAGACTCTTCGCCCGATTGAAGGCGTCTTTGGCCTTCGTGTCCTTCCCGGCGCCGTCAAGGCTTATGCCCATTTGGAAGTACGCCTTGGCCAAGTCACCGTCGACTTCCTTTGCCAAGCTCTGGTCCAGCCGCTTGGCTTCCTCGAAACAAGCGACGGCCCTGGCACAGTCTGGGGGCGAGGCGGCCAGATACGCTACTCCAAGCTGCTGGAACGCCCGTGCGTGCGTGGGTTTCAACTGGATCGCGCGGCGGCAATCCTTGATTGCTCGATCGGGGTCTCCCATCCGCAGCGCAGCCCGAGCGCGTTGATAGAGGGCCTCGCCGTCGTCCGGGGCCAACTGGATCGCCGCCGTCAGATCGTCCAGGGCGACGTCGAAGAGTTCCTTGGTCAGGAAGACGGCACCGCGGCGACGGTAGCCCTCAGCGCACTTGGGGTCGAGGCGGATCGCCTCGGTGAAATCGCGCAAGGCGGCGTCGTACTCGCACGGGGCGGCCTCGTTCTCGTGCAGGGCGGCCTCGTTGTCTGCCTTGGCACTATGGATGGCGCCGCGACCGAGGTAAGCCTCGCCCAGGCTCGTCCCCAGCGGCACGCCCTTCTTTACGGCGTCGGATCGTTCGGCCTCGGGCCGACGATTGGCCTCGGCAAGCTCCTGGTCAATGCGGATGGCCTCCGTGTAGCCCGCGAGCGCGTCCGGCAGGTTTCCCTTTCGATCAAGGGCGACTGCCCGGCGGAGAAAGGCCTCCGCGTGCTTGGGATTCTCTTTGGTGACTTGCGAGAGCTCTTTGATTGCGTCATCGTACTTCTGGTTGTCCAGATCAGCGACTCCCTTGAGGTAGGCGTCTGGCTGACTGCAACCGGCCCACAGGAGCGATCCGATCAATAACCAAAACCAGGTCCAACGCCCATGACGGCGTGCAAGCCCGAGTCGTGCTGAAGCCATGGCTTTCCCCCCAGCGTAGGTACCCAAGCACTCACTTACTATGCTCGCCGCGATGCGGCCTGTCAAGCCCCCAGGCCAAGACGCCCGACCGCCGCGGCCAACAACGTTGTTCGGGGGCGGGGCCTGGGCGGGAAGGAGGCAGGTCGCCTAGCCGCCCTCCGGCCTCTTCATGCGTAGCGCTGGGGAAACGACCGTCACGGGCTTGGCGTCCTCGGGCCCCGAATAGGTTTCGACCTCAATCCGGTACTCCCTGTCCGATAGCTCGCTGGGCAGCGCTATGGTTGCCGGGAACGACTGGGCGGGTGCCAGGGCGTAACAACTGGGAATGCCGCAGTATCCCAGCCCGAGGCTGACCCACTGCTGTGTGACGGGGTCTTTGGTGGAGACGCTGATGAAGACGCTTGCAAGCGAATGACCGTATACATAGATCGCGTGGTCGGAGGCATTCTTGACGGTAACGGTCTGCTCCAGCCATTTCTTTCCGGGCTCAGCGCTGTTCTTGGGGGAAATCACGAGGCGCGCCTTGGTCGGGGCGGCGAAATTGAGGACCGCCGCCGTCGAACGCGAGGCGTCGTGACGGCAACCAATCGCCGCGCACAGCAGTAGAAGGGCAGCGGCCCCGGCCGCCGACTTCAATCTGAAAGCAGGCGAGGAACGTGACGACGTGGTTCGGCTCCTTGTCGAGTCCTGGGGCGGCATCGCCCCGCATCTTGCAACCGCTCTTGGACGCGGCACCGGACGGGAAAGTTCCCGGCAGGAAATAGTCTGACCGGAACTGGAAATAACAAACGTGATGAGGCTATCGCATGAGCCCTGGAGGGGCGGAAGTCACTAGCCAGGGGCGTCAGCCCCTGGTGCGAAGGTCAAACGACACCGCCAGCCCCGAAGGGGCGACACTAATCGTGGAATCGGCGATTCTGTCGCCCCTTCGGGGCTCATGCGTTCGTTCTCAATCATGTACCAGGGGCTAGCGCCCCTGGCTATTGACTATCGCCCCTCCGGGGCTGGATGGGATTCGCCCGGCCCTAAAAGCTCCTCCACGCGGGCCCGCATCTCCGGGGCCAGGCCCAGGCGATCCACGCGGCGGTGTTCGTCCGGCACGTGGCATCAACCTCCCGGCACGCCCGGGCCCATGATCCCCGCGGGCGACCCCGATTGCTCACCGATCACCCACGCAGAGCCGCAATAGAAGCTTCAATATGCCGCGAAGCCGCCCGGCACCTGCGGCATCCCGATAGCAAATCCATCGGGGCCGCTCGCGGTGCGATGCTTGGGAAAGCGAGCGGCGGGGCTTACCCCCTTTTCCTCTTTCCCATTAAATCGGAGCAGAGAAACACAACTCGAACGCCGTGTTTCCTCAAGCACTCTCGGAAATGCCACCAGTCCGTGTCTGTCGCGTTTAGGACGCTGGGATCGAGTTGGCTAGCATGTGCGACGGCAACGAACTTACGATCCGAGCGGTCAAATCCTGCCAATTCCGGATCGTCGGGAAACTCCTCGTAGTCTTCTCCGTTGCCCCGGGGGCAAATCTCCACCATTTCGCAGTGTGCCGTGTTGCCCTGATTCTGCCAGGCCCATTTGAAGAAGGCATCTCCGACGCCCGGCTGACCCCTTGCGGAAAGGTTGTTGCGGTACTCTTCCAGGATGCGTCCCAGATTGTCGAGTACGATCTTGTGGTGTAATCGCAAGTCATCCAGAGCATCGATGCAGGCCAGGACGCACGCTGGTCCAGCATGGGAGGATCGACGGTTTGCGACGACGGGCACGTTCGTATCCACAACCAGCGCCGTCAATGGGTCAACTCCTTCTTACGTTGCGTTACCGCACGCGAGATCGCCGCGATCTCTCCAAACTCATCGCCAAAGAAGTCCTTTGGCCAGTTCTCGATATCCCCGAATTGATTGACGTCGAGCGTCGTCAGCGACGACCCTCCCTTGTCGATCTCACAGAAGTAGAGGGCCGTGTCCTTCGGTTTGAGCGATTCCTCGGCGATACGGCGCTGGAAACGCCGTAGCAGATGTTCACTGTGACTCTCCAAAATAATCTGGATGTTCCGGTTCTTCACCGCGTCGATGAACACGTCTGCCAGGCCGGATTGCACCGAAGGGTGCAGGTGGATCTCGGGTTGTTCCAGCAGGACGATGGATCCCTCGGGAACGTAGTAGCAAAGCACCAGGACTGGCAATATCTGCGAAACACCAAAGCCTACATCCGTGATCAGCACTTCAGCGGAGGAAGGGGATTTCTGCACCCGGACCTGGTAGATGCTGCTGTTTTCGGCGATCGCCTTCACAGAGAAGTCGTGGATCAATCCCAGTTCCTTCAGCCAGTAGGCAATCCGCTCCTCCAAAGTCTGGCGCCTGCGTCTCGGGCCGGGCGAGAGGTACTCTTTCCGCTCCCGGGCCGCGAGCATCGCGTCCACCACGCGCTCGCCACGCCGCCCCATATCCGCCGGTTCCGACCCCTTCCACGCATAGTGCCGTTGCGGGAACTCCCTCAGCGGTCCAAGGTAGTACAACTGTCCAAACAGGCTCTCGAACGCCAACTGGAGTTCCGACAAAAACCCCGCATTCTGGTAATACGCATAGACCTGGTCCGGAAAGCCGTAGAACTTGACGGGCGCGGGAAGAGCCCACGCCCGCCCCTGCGTTCGTGTGAATCGGAACCCATCGCCTTCGCTGGTCAGGTCGTACTTCCCGCCGCTTAATCCCTTGCGGTTCAGGACGAACCGATGGTCTGCCAGATCATAGACGAGTTGCGAAACCGCCAAACGTTCCGATCCGTTCTCGCCGAGTTGGCATGAAAAGGCCAGTTGTTCGGCCGTAAAAAGCGTATTGGTTTTGTGCTCCGGGTCTTTGATCGCCAGCGGCTTGGCTAGATTCCACTTCAAGGAGAAGTTGACCTTCCCTGGCTTCTCGTGTCCATACACCACGTCTCGGAAACTGCCAAGATTGGTCAGGCTTCGCTCGTCCCCAAATTCCAGGACCTGGGCACGGTCCGATGAGTCGATGGTCTGCTTCAGCATTAGCAGCAGTTGAAGAATACTCGTCTTCCCCGAGCTGTTTGTTCCGAAAAGGCCGGTGATTGGTGCCAGCCGCATCTGCGGAATGCATTGCCATGATTTGAAATTGGTGACGGATAGCTGGGTGAGCATGGGAGGAGCCCTCCACAACATGTGCGTGTTGTTAATGACCTGATAATTGCAAGTGTACGGGCTGCCCCGCTAAGGCAGCAAGCGAATGTCACGGATTATGGGGCACTTTCCGCAATCGGTCGGGACCGTGATGTAAGTCGGACGCTTCACCACGGCGTTCTATTGTTGCGGCGGTAACCGGAAAACGCCAGACCCCTCGCCAGGGTGTCACCGCCCCGCCCCGCGGCCGTTGCCGGCGCGGGCGGTCTGCAAACGGAAATTGCCGGGCCCCAATAGCTCCTCGACGCGGGTGCGCATCTCTGGGGCCAGGCCCACGCGAAATTCGGCGCAGGCACAGGGCACGCGGCTGCCGTCGGCCAGATCGAGCGTCAACTCCAAGGGATACTCGCCCGGATAGCCGCGAAGAATCTCGTGAAGCTGTTCCAGCTTCACCAGGCCCTGCTCCTCCTCCTTCAAGCGGATGGCCACGCCGCGGGTGTAGCGGGCCTCCAGGTCCTCGAGGGCCAGAATCTCGTTGACGATGAGGTTGGCCTCCTCGCTCCCCGGCCGCTTGTCGATCGCCCCGCGGACCACGCGAATGGCGTCGGCCGCCACCAACTCGCCGTAGCGGACAAACGTGTCGGGCCAGAGGATGCAACGGATCATGCCGGCGGAGTCCTCCAGGTCGAACATGGCGTAACGGGTGGGATTGCCGGGCTTGCTGTTCTTCGTGTGGGCCAGCTTGATCGCCGAAATCAGCCCGGCCAGCATCACTTCGGTGCGGGCCTTCAGCGCGCAGGCCTCCGCCGTCGTGTGCGAACGATAGGCGGCCAGCATCTGCTCGTGCTCGGCCAAGGGATGGCTGGAGAAGTAGAAGCCCAGGACTTCCTTCTCCTTGGCCAGCCGCTCGTGGGAATCCCATTCGGGCAGATCGGGGAGATCGGCCGTGGGGGCGGCGGC
>JBKQVT010000017.1:0-10041 GCA_052139835.1 Thermoguttaceae bacterium | reverse complement strand
GTTGTCGGCCACGTCGAGCCGGGTTTGCATCTGGATCATGATGGTTCCTTGCCGGGCTCCCCGGCCGCCGTCTGCTTGGCGAGCGCCTCGGCCCCGCGCCCCTTCTCCAAAATCCGCACCAGTTGCCAGCGCTTCGTCCGCGACAGCGGCCGGCTTTCGACGATCTCCACCAGGTCGCCGGCGTGGGAGTCGTTCCCCTCGTCGTGCACCGTGCAGATCGTCTTCCGCCGCATGTACTTGCCGTACCGCGGGTGCCGGACCAGGCGGGGAATCTCCACCCGCCGCGTCTTGGACGCCTTGTCGCCGGTGACCAGACCGACTTCGACTCGCCTAGGCATGACTGTGCTTTCCGCTTCGCTTTCCTCTAGGACCCTTTCGCGCCGCTCAGGACGGCCGCGGCGGCCGCCTCTTGCTCCGCCGCCAACTCCCGCTGCCGCCGCACGGTGTTGATCCGCGCGATCAGCCGCCGGTTCTTGCGCAACTCGCTGGGGGCGTCCAGTTTCTCCGTCTGCGACTGCAACCGCAGGCGAAACAGGTGTTCCGTCGTTTCCTTCAACAGCAGCCGAAGCTGCTCGCTGCTCATGTCGCGTAGTTCGCTCGGCTTGGCCATTGCTCGTGGTTAGTGATTAGTGGTTAGTGGTTCGTGAGCCGCTTGCGGCTTCGCAAGGTTACATCGGCCGCCGTCGCAGGAAGCGCACGCGGACGGGCATCTTGTGGGCCAGGCGGGCGAAACACATCCGCGCCGCCTCTTCCGAAATGCCGCCGAGCTCGTAGAGCACGGTGCCCGGACGGACCACCGCGGCCCAGTACTCCGGCTCCCCCTTGCCCTTGCCCATGCGCGTTTCCAGCGGGATGGACGTGATGGGTTTGTGCGGGAAGACGCGGATATACAGCCGCCCCTCGGCGCGCAGGTACTGCTGCGCGGCAATACGGCCGGCCTCGAGGGTCTGCGCGCTGATCCAGCCGCCCTGCAGGGCCTGGAGGCCGAAGTCCCCGTGGACCACGCGGTTGCCGCGCGACGCATCACCTCTTATACGCCCTCTTTGGCTTTTTCGGTGCTTGACCCGTTTTGGCATCAGCGCCATCGCTGTCATCCTCGCTATACGTGCCTTGATTGATCCAAACCTGAATGCCGATGTGGCCCTGGGCGATCTTGGCTTCGCAGAAGCCGTAGTCGATCTTCGCCCGCAGCGTCGACAAGGGGATGGAGCCGGCGATTTGTTTCTCGCGGCGGGACATTTCCGCGCCGCCGAGGCGGCCGGAAAGCTGGATCTTGATCCCCTTGGCGCCGGCTTCCATGGTCTGTTCCATCGCCCGCTTCATCACGCGGCGGAACCCGCTGCGCTTGATCAGTTGCTCGCCGATGTCCTCGGCCACCAACTGGGCGACCACTTCCGGCCGATTCAGTTCCTCGATCTTGATGTTGATGCGACGTCCCGTCTTCTCCTGGAGGTCCTTTTGCAGTTCCTCGACGCGCTCGCCCTTGCGGCCGATGAGCAGTCCGGGGCGGGCGGAGAAGAGGATCACCTTGACTTCGTCGCGGGTCCGCTCGATCTCGATCTTGGCGATTCCCGGGTAGAGCGGCTTGCCGAACTTGTCGCGGCGATTCTTCACGTAGTCGCGGATCTTGTGATCTTCCACCAGCAGATCGGCATACTCCTGCTTGGAAGCGTACCAGCGGCTCTTCCAATCGCACATGATGCCGGTGCGGAACGCGATGGGATTGACTTTTTGACCCATAGATTACTCCAACGCCACGCGGATATGCGACATCCGCCGATTGAGGACGGAAGCCATTCCCCGCGCCTTGGGCTGCATCCGCTTGAACATCGGTCCGCCATCCACCCGCACGTCCACCACCACCAACTGGTCGAGGTTCGCCGCCCGCCGGTCCTCGGCGTTGGCCAAGGCGCTGCGCAACACCTTTTCCAGCAACCGGGCACCGCGGTGCGGCTGGTAGCGGAGGATGTCCAGGGCGTCGTCGGCATGTTTGCCGCGGATCAAATCCGCCAGCGGGCGCACTTTGCGGGCGCTGATCCGCGCGAATCGATGCACCGCTTCGTAAGCCATGTTGCGTCCCTTTAGCCTTTAACGTTTGCCCTTGCCGCCGTGGCCGCGGAAGGTCCGCGTGGGGGCGAACTCGCCCAGCCGATGCCCCACCATCTCTTCGGTCACGAACACCTTCATGTGGATCTTGCCGTTGTGGACCAGGAAGGTATGGCCGACGAACTCGGGGACCACGGTGCAGGCGCGGGCCCAGGTCTTGATGGGTTCCTTCGAGCCGATCATGTTCTGTCTCTCGACCTTGAGGAACAGCTTGGGGTTGACGAAGGGCCCCTTTTTCAGCGATCTACCCATGTGGCACCCGTTACCTGATCTTCAACTGGCCGTAGCGTCGCGAGCGGCGTCGCCGCACGATGGCCTTGGAGGACGGTTTTCTTCGTTTCCGCGTAAAGCCGCCCTTGGCCAACTTGCCGGTGGGGCTGACCGGATGGCGGCCTCCCTTGGTGCGGCCTTCGCCGCCGCCGTGGGGATGGTCGATGGGGTTCATGGCGGTGCCGCGGACGTGGGGACGGCGGCCCATCCAGCGTTTGCGGCCGGCCTTGCCCAGCACGATGCCCATGTGGTCGGCGTTGCCCAGGGTGCCGATGGTGGCCCGGCAGGCCGCCGGCACGCGGCGGATTTCCCCGCTGGGCAGGTTGAGTTGGGCCCAGTCGGCGTCGCGGGCCGCCAGGGTGGCCCTGGCGCCGGCCGAACGGCACAACACCCCGCCGCGGCCCGGCAGCATCTCGATGTTGTGGACGTCCATCCCCAGGGGGATCTTGGCCAGCGGCAGGCAGTTGCCCACCGCCGCCGGGGCCGTCTCGCCGCTTTGCACCTGGTCGCCCGCCTTCAGTCCCTCGGGGGCCAAGATGTAGCGCTTCTCGCCGTCGACATAGTGGAGCAAGGCGATCCGCGCCGTGCGGTTGGGGTCGTACTGCACCGAATCCACGCGGGCGACGATGCCGTCCTTGTTGCGGCGGAAGTCGATCAGCCGGTAGGTCCGCTTGTGCCCGCCGCCGCGATGCCGGGCGGTGATCTTGCCCTGGTTGTTTCGCCCGCCCTTGCGGTGCTTGGGCACCGAGAGGTGCTTGGGCCGCTTGGCGCCGGGCGTCAGGTCGGCGAAGTCGCTGACCGTCGCTCCCCGGCGTCCCGGACTGGTCGGATTGTATCGGCGAATACCCATGGTTGTCCGTCCCTTAGAAGAAGTCGATGCGATGCTCGGGGTTGAGCGTCACGATCGCCTTCTTCCACCCCTTGGTTACTCCCTGGCGGTATCGCGACCGCCGCGGCTTTCCCTTGCGGTTCTGCGTCCGCACGCACACTACCTTCACGTCGAAGAGCGTCTCCACGGCGCGGCGCACGTCGTCCTTGCCGGCCATGTGGTTGACCTCGAAGGCATAGGCGTTGCAACGGTTCGCCTTGTGCATGCCCTTCTCGGTGACCAGCGGGCGGATGATGATCTGGTGCGGCGCCAGGGCCAGCTTGGTCTTCGTAGTATCTCGGGCCATGGGGCGGTTCCTTTTCTGCTCCTCAGGAGGCCTCTGGCGTCGCCAGCGGCGCCTTGACCGTGGCCGCCGCCTTCTCGCGCAGGGCGTCGAGCGCCGAACAAGTCATCAACAACCGCGTCGGCCGCAATACCCCCAGGGCGGTCAAGTCGGCCACCGGCGCGACCGACACGCCCTCGAGGTTGCGGGCACTCTTGTACACGTTGGCGTCGTAGGCGGCTACCGCCACCAGCAGGCTGCCGTGGTCGATCTTCAGGGCCTTGAGGATGGCGGCCATCTGGCGGGTCTCGGGCTTCTCGAAACGCAACTCGTCGATCAGCGTCACTTCGTTGTCGGCCAGTTTCGAGGCCACGGCCATGCGGGTGGCCAGGCGGATCGCCTTCTTCGTCAGGCGATAGGACCAGTCGCGGGGCCGGATGGCGTGGATGTGACCGCCGCCGCGGCGCACGCCGCTCCGCCGCGAGCCAGCGCGGGCGTTGCCCGTCCCCTTCTGCCGATACATCTTCTTCGTCGTGCCTGCCACTTCCGAGCGGTTCTTGGTCCGCACCGTTCCCAGCCGCATGTTGGTCTGGTACATCACCACCGCGTCGTGGAGCAGTTGCTTGCTGATCCGCGGGGCCAATTGGGCCGGATCGATCTCGTAGGTCCGCACCTGGACGCCGCTGCGATCATAGACGGGGAGAGTCAACATGACGGGCTTCCTGCTTACAGCTTGTTGGTCGGGCGAATGGCCAGGTAGCCGCCGTTGGGGCCGGGGACCGCCCCGCGGACCAAGAGCAGATTGTTTTCCAGATCGACTTGGACCACCTTGAGATTCCGCGCGGTGCGGTTGACGGAGCCGAGATGGCCCGCCATGCGGTGGCCCTTGAAGACGTGGTGCGGATCGGTGTTCATGCCGATCGAGCCGCAGTGGCGATGCACCTTTTTCACGCCATGGCTGGCGCGCTGGCCGGCGAAGTGATGCCGCTTCATGACCCCCGCCGTGCCCCGGCCCTTGGTCACCCCGGTGACATCGACCGCCTTGACCTCGGCGAGGTGATCGACGCGGAGCTGCTGGCCGACTTCCAGGCCCCCGCCGGCCGCCACGCGGAACTCGCGGACAAACCGCTGCGGTTCGCAGGCCGCCTTGGGGACCGGCTGCACCCCGGCCGCCCCACGCCGCTTCTGTCGCTTGCTCTCCAGACGGGCGACCTGACCGCGGGCACTGCGACTGGCAAGGCGACGGGGTTTATCCCGAAAGCCCAGTTGGACCGCCTCGTATCCGTCCCGCAACGCCGTCCTCACCTGGAGGACCGGGCACGGCCCGGCCTGGATCACCGTCACGGGGATGCACTGGCCGGTGGGGCCGAAAACCTGCGTCATCCCGACCTTGCGGCCGAGTAGTCCAACTGCCATCGCTGCTGCCTTTGTCAAGTCGCCTACGGGAACGGACGGTACGTGACCGGGTTTACCCGCACGGCTTCCGTTGCATAGATTATATTGCCAGGATTCCCTATTCTGACGTTTGCTCTGTCTTCAGATCATTGGTGGGGCTCGCGACCATGCTTTGCATGGTGCCGCTCGACCCACCCTACTTCTCTGCTCCCTAAATCCCTAAATCTCTAAATCCCTAAATCCCTAAAATCAGTGCCGGCTCGTGGCCTTGATCTTAATATCCACGCCCGCCGGCAGGCTCAGCTTGTTCAGCGCCTCGATCGTCTTGGCGGCGGCCTGCATGATGTCGATCAACCGCTTGTGCGTGCGGATTTCGAACTGCTGGCGGGCCTTCTTGTCCACGTGGGGGCTGGACAAGACCGTGTAACGCTCAATGCGCGTCGGCAAGGGGATCGGACCGTGGACGATCGAGCCGGTCCGTTTGGCCGTATCGACGATCTCCATCGCGCTCTGATCCAAGATCGCGTGATCGTACGCCTCCATGCGGATGCGGATAGTTTCGCTCGTATGACCTGCCACGGACGTCCTCCGGTGCTACGTAATCCCGTTTGCCAAGCAGCAACCGCCCAATAGGCGGGAAACTTCAAATGATACAGGCTCGGCTCATCCCCGTCAACGCCCCTGCGGGAAAATTTTTGCAGCGCGGCGAATCTCGCAGGTCAGTGGTTTGACCGGGAAAGCCGGGTAAAGATTGCCGAGTGGCGTGCCCCATGTGAATCGCGACGAGGCGGCCCAGCGATCTCCCCTCTCCCTCCGGGAGAGGGGCATGGGGTGGGGGCGTCACGAAGGGGTATGGTGGGACGAGCAGAGCGAAGTCCCACCATAATCCTTCTCAGCCCACTGCGGCCGGTTCGGCCACGTAGAGCCCCAGGGCCGCTTGCAGTTGCTCGGGCAGAAACGGCTTGACGAGGAAATCCAGGGCCCCCTTGCGGATGGCCTCGGAAATGAGCTTCGTCTGGTTCAGGGCGCTGACCACCACGATCTTGGCCTGGGGATCGAACCGCAAGATGTTCTGCAAGGCGTAGATGCCGCCGGTATCGGGCATGACGATGTCCAGGGTCACGACGTCCGGCTGGAGTTCGACGTACTTGGCCACCGCCTCCTGCCCGCTGGCCGCCTCGCCGGCGACCGTCCAGCCGTCGGCGGTCAAGGCGTCGGCAATCATTTTTCGCATGAGCAGGGAATCATCGACGATCAGCACGCGCTTCGTCATGGCTTGGGTTCTCCGCGACGGGAATCTGCCTCTTCCTCAAAAAGATAGGTTATTGGGGCGTGCGCGGCGGCCCAATTGCAACCGCCCGAACCCTTGCAAACCCCACAACCGGCGCCCGCGGCACAGGCGCTGCATCGCGACGCGGCGGGGGAAACTTTATCACCGGCCAGTCCCCGCGCCGAAGCGATACGTGGGGGAAAAGCCATGGAAATCAGCAGGAATCAATACTTCCTGGTCGGACTACTGGTGCTCATGGTGGGCTATCAGTTCTTCCTGATCGACACGATTCGACTGACGCCGCACGTCGCCCAGTTTCTGGCGGAGCACACCGGCCAGCCGATGAGCGACGCGGCCACGCTGAAGACGAGCATCCGCCCGCCGGAATGGCTCAGTTGGTCGCTGATGTCGATCGGCGCGGTGCTGGTGCTGCACAGTTGGGCGATGAAGAAGCCCGGCGGCTAAAAAAAGGATGAAGGATAAAGGATGAAGGATGAAGCCGGGTGGCCTGAGGGCTTCCTGGGGCTTGCTTCATCCTTGATCCTTCATCCTTTATCCTTTCTGCTCGCCCCTTGACCCGGTCCGGCGGGGAAACTAGGATGGGCGTAGCAATGATTCCTGCCCTTCCAGGGCGCATCGTCCCCTTGCAGAGGAGCCTCCCCCCATGGCCAATTACCGGCGCCTGGAAGTCAAACAGGTCGGCGACGTGACGGTGGTCCGCTTTCGCGACCACAAGATCGTCGAGGACGTCAATATCCAGGAGTTGGGGAGCGAGATGTTTCAACTGATCGAGGTCGAGAACCGCAACAAGCTCCTGTTGAACTTCTCGGCGGTCGATTTCCTCTCCAGCGCCGCGCTGGGCAAGCTGATCACGCTGGACAAGAAGATGAAGGCCCACGGCGGCACGCTCAAACTGTCCAATATTCGCCCGGAAATCTTCGAGGTCTTCACCATCACCCGCTTGAACCGCCTCTTCGACATCAAGGATGACGAGGCGGACGCCCTGGCCGCCTTTTAGAAGTTAGGAGCCAGGAGTTAGGAGTTAGAAGCTCGAATCGCCCAACGGTGGGCGTTCCTACCTTCTAACTCCTAACTCCTAACTTCTGTCTTCTTGCTCCTAAGCAAGCCCATGTCCGAGCAATGGATCTGGCGATGCGATCACGTGATTCCTAGCGATACCGTCGCCGGCCGGCAGGTGCTGGAGGAACTGCTCGGCCAGCTCGAAGCCCAGCACTGGCAACAGCACGACGTCTTCAGCGTCCACCTGGCCGTGGAAGAGGCCCTGGTCAACGCCATCTGCCACGGCAACCGTAGCGATTCCGGCAAGCACGTGCGGGTCCGCTGCCTGGTCTCCCGCGACCGGGTCCGCATCGAAATCACCGACGAGGGGAGCGGTTTCGACCCCCACGCCGTCCCCGACCCCACCTGTGCCGAACGGGTGCATGGCGAGTGCGGCCGCGGCGTGATGCTCATGCGGGCCTTCATGTCGCGGGTCGAATATGGCGCCGAGGGCAACCACGTCATCCTCGAGAAGGACCGGGGCAAGGGCCGCTGAGGGCCCGCCGGCATGATGCCGTCATTCATCCTGGAAAACAGAAAGCGAAGTCTCCCATGCGATTCACGCGGCGCGGGCCGGCATTGCTGGCGGGCTTGATGATCCTCGTTGCGGCTGCGGGGGCCCGGGCGGAGTCGCTGGTCCCTCTGGCGCAGGCTAATATGCCGCATGCGGCGGAACCCTATGCGGTCTGGTTAATTCGCTGCCTGGGGCTCTTCGGCCTGCTGACGCTGTTGTCGGCACTGGCGTTGTTCCTCGGCGCGTGCCTGGTGGTGGTATTGGCCCGGCGCCCGGCGGTGATTGCCGCCTACCTGGTATTCCTTCCCTTGCCGCTGTGGTTTGCCGCCATCGCTGCACTGAAGAGTAATGTTTCTGCTTTCTCGGTCCTTGCGGTCACCGGCGTCCAGTTGCAGAACTCGCAGATCTGCGCCGGTCTGGCGGAAAGCATCCTTCCCGTCCTTACTGCCTTGATGGCCACCCTTCCCTCGTACCTGGTGATTGCCTTGGGCCTGTTTATCCGCACGCTCGTGGCAAACAGGCGGCCGCTATAGGACGATGTTGTACTTCTACTGGTTCCTTCGCTGCGCTGGGCTCCTCGGGCTGCTGGAGCTGGGCTTGGTGTTGGCGATGTTCGTCGGCGCGTGCGTCGTCGTGGCTCGATCACCGCGCCCGCGGGCGATCGCACGGTACATGGCCTTCGTCCCCTTGCCGTTGTTGTTTGGCGTCGCGGGCAGGCTGCACGGGTTTCTTTCCGCTTACTCGGCTCTGGCGACCGTGCGTTCCCCCGTGGCGAATGGCTGGCTCCTTGCCGCCGGCATAACGGAGGCGATCCTCCCCACCCCAGGTGAACTCATGATGCTGGTTCCCACCAGTCTTGTGATCGCGGTGGGCCTGTATCGCCGTGCGCGGGCCATGAATAAACCGCCGGGCCGACGCCAGTAGAGCGCCGCGTCGCCAGTGCCGCCGATCCCACCGAACGCGACCCGCAGCGCGGGTGCCCCGTGGGCGTGGGGTGAGATATGTTCCCCCAGCCCCCAGCCCCTGGTCCCTGGCCCCCTAATCCCTCTCCTTCCCCCCTTGGCCGATCCCGGCCGCCATGGCATAATGTGGGGTCCCCGTATGGCGCGGCGCGCCGCCGTCATGGCCGCGCCGTCGGGTGCAAGGCAATTCCTCCTGTTCCACGGACTTTTCACGGAGTAGATGTGATGTTCAAGAATCTCAGCCCTTCGGCCCTCGGCATATCCGGTCATCAGAGCGAAATCATCGAGTTGGCGCTGACCTACGGCTTCGGGGGGATCGACCTGGCGGTGGTCGATTTTGCCACGCGGGCGAGGCTCCGCGGCATGCCCTACGCCCGCCGCCTGCTCGACAGTGCGAAGATCGCCCTGGGCACGTTTGCCTTGCCGGTGGAGTGGGAAGGCGACGAAGAGACCTTTCAGAGGGACCTGGCGAAGCTGCCGGAATGGGCGCAGGCGGCGGCCGACGTGGAATGTCCCCGTTGCGTGGCCACGCTGTCGCCGGCCAGCGCCGAGTTGCCCTATCACGAGAATTTCGAGTTCCACCGCCGGCGATTTCACGACATTTGCCGGGCCTTGCAGCCGGCGGGGGTCCGCCTGGGCCTCGGGTTCCGGGCGGCCGAATACCTCCGCAAGGACAAGGCCTTCCAGTTCATCCACGACCTGGACGCCTTGACGCTGCTGGTGAACATGGTCGACGCCCCCAATATCGGCGTGCTCTTGGACGTCTGGGACGTGGTGGCCGGCGGCGGCTCCTTGGAGAGCGTCCGCAAGCTGCCTGCCGGGCAAATCGTGGCCGTCCAGGTGGCGGAAATGGCCGCCGGAGTGGCCGCGGCCGACTTGGACGACAAGTCGCGGCTCCTGCCCGGCGCGGAAAACGGCCGCATCGACGTGACCGCCGTGCTGGCCTATCTGGCCGAAGTGGGCTACGAAGGCCCGGTCACCCCCAAGCCCTCGCGGGGCATCTTCCAAACCCGCCGCCGCGACCTGATCGTCAAGCAGACCGGCGAGGCCCTGGACCGCTGCTGGCGGGCTGCCGGCCTGGTCTCCGAGCGGAAGTTCGTGGCCTCCGCCGCGGACAACTAAAATAAGGGGGAGGGCGGAGGGCGGAAGGGGGAAGGAAGAAGCGGCTGGGTGCTCGCCTTCCCCCTTGTCGTTCCTTCCGCCGTTTGCCCTTTCCTCGCCGCGGGGAATCTGCTACGATCCGCCCCTCTCCATCGGGCCCGATCGAGGTGGATTCCCATGCAAGTCTTAGCGCTGGTCGAGGGGATTGAGCAA
>JBKQVT010000016.1:0-43360 GCA_052139835.1 Thermoguttaceae bacterium | reverse complement strand
GAGAATGGTTGCTTTCTCGTCGCTGCCAAAACGTCGTCGTGGCGTGTTCATGAAATCCTCCTCGCTCAGGGTGTGATTCTACCCCGAACGACCGAGAATTTCCATTTCCGGCTGGTTCAAAACATTTGGTGTTGCGTGCGAAAATCGTTTTGGCGGCGGCCGAGGGCAAAACCAATGAAAGCATCGCCGCCGAACTGCATACGTCGAGACCAACCGTCGGACGGTGGCGGAACCGATTCGCCGCGCGGCGAACGGCAGGAGTCGAAAAGGACGCATCCCGGCCAGGACGCACGCCCGCCATCACGGCCGAGACGGTGAGGCGTATTGTGCGAAAGACGACCCAAGAGAAGCCCGAAGCTGCCACGCATTGGAGCACGCGGTCGATGGCCAAGGCGGTCGGCGTCAGCAAGGCCACTGTGCAGCGCATCTGGGCGGCGCACGGCTTGAAGCCGCATTTGACGCGGACTTTCAAGCTCAGCAACGACCCTCATTTTGTGGAAAAGTTGCTGGATGTGGTGGGATTGTATCTCGATCCGCCGGAGCACGCCATGGTACTCTGTGCCGATGAGAAGACCTCGATTCAGGCGTTGGATCGAACGCAGCGTGGTTTGCCGATCCATCGCGGTCGTTGCGGCACCATGAGCCACGATTACAAACGCAACGGCACGACGACCTTGTTCGCCGCGATCGAGATGACGGAGGGCCGCTTGATCGGAACGTGCATGTCCCAACACCGGCATCAGGAGTGGATCAAGTTCCTGAAACAGATCGACGCCGAAACCCCGGCCGAGTTGGATTTGCACTTGATCGTGGACAATTATGCCACGCACAAGCATCCCAAAGTCCAATCGTGGCTGAAACGGCATCGGCGGTTTCACATCCATTTCACACCCACCAGCAGTTCATGGTTGAATCTGGTCGAACGTTGGTTCCGTGAAATTACCGACAACCGCATTCGACGCGGCACATTTCGCAGCGTTGAGCAATTGATTCAGGCGATCATGGACTACATTCAACAGCACAACCGATCTCCGAAGCCGTTCGTGTGGACCGCCAAAGCCGACGAAATCCTGGCCAAGGTCCAGCGAGCCAGGAAGGTCCTCGATAAATTACAATCTGTGTGAGACACTACACTAGATGCAATGAGCGGCAATGAGCGGAAAGTGGGATGACACCATGGAGATCACCCCGGGCCGAAAGAGAGAGCACCACGGGGAGCACCAAAGATGCTGGCCGGCGGGGCCAGCGGCCGGGAACAGGCGGCCCCCGCCGACCTGCGATCTTCCCTATCGGAGGGGATGGCAATGACTGGATCGCCGCCCTGCAATGGTGCGATTCGATGTGGGCAACGACCTTGGGATGGGCGATGGGATAGGCGAGCCAGACGATTTACAGGGACTTGCGGTGGGCAACTGGACTATGCGCTAGACCACCAATACGCGAGGGCGAGGAGCGGAAACGGGAGTCAAGGCGAGCTTTTCGAGGATACGGGTTCTTCTGCCCCCTGAGCCGTGGAAACTGGCACAAATGGCAATCTTCTCCAGGGAGGATCATCAGGAAAAGATGCAGGCCGAGACTTGCTTCGCCACTAAAAGGTGTCTAAAATTTTCGGCATGATCGCCCACTGCGTTCAGCGGGTGTTCTCTTCGATCCTGACTTCAACGGACCCGGTCCGACGTACTGCATAGCGGCGCGGAAACCCTGTTTGGGTCGGCTCTACCAAGAGCGGCCCGAACGAGCCCTCAAGCCAACTCGGAGAGAAGCCCATGAAAAGGAGAAGACGAATCCGACTCTGTGGAGCGGCGCTTGCCGCGACTGCTGCCGCGGTGCCCGGCATGGCCCAGGAGGTCAGCGGGGTACCGGGCTCGCCCAGTGCCACGACCACGATCAGCGGGAAACAGCTTCCGCCGCCCGATCCGAAGTTCGGCGGCGTGATCAAGGAAAAAGCCTCGGAGTCGAAGGCCTGGTGGGCGCCGCGCGTGGTGCCGCCGAAGGGCGCGCCCAACGTGCTGCTCATTATGACCGACGACGTCGGCTTCGGCGCGCCGGGCACGTTCGGCGGCGTCGTGCCGACACCGGCAATGGATCGCATCGCCATGAGTGGCCTGCGTTACACGAATTTTCACTCCACGTCGCTCTGCTCGCCCTCGCGCGCGGCGATCATCACTGGCCGCAACCACCACGTGGCCGGCTTTGGGGTGGTGGGCGAAATCGCGACGGGGTTTCCGGGCTACGATTCGGTCATCAGGAAGGAGAATGGCACCATCGGCGCCATCCTGAAGGAGAACGGCTATGCGACCTCGTGGTTCGGCAAGGATCACAATACGCCCTTCTATCAGGCGACCCAGGCCGGGCCCTTCGACCAGTGGCCGAACGGTATGGGCTTCGAGTACTTCTATGGCTTCGTCGGCGGCGACGCCAGCCAGTGGCAGCCGAACTTGTACCGCAATACGACGGCCATCTACCCCTTCGAGGGCAAACCGGGCTGGAACCTGACCACGGCCATGGCCGACGAGGCGATCCAGTACATGAAGGAACTCAAGGAGATCGCGCCCGACAAACCGTTCTTGGTCTATTACGTACCGGGCGGCACCCACGCCCCGCATCATCCGACGCCGGAGTGGATCGAGAAGATTAGCCGCCTGCATCTGTTCGACGGCGGCTGGAACAAACTGCGCGAGACTATCTTCGCCAATCAGAAGCGGCTGGGCATCATGCCCGACAGTGCGAAGCTGACGCCGTGGCCGAAGGATCTGCCGGAGTGGGATTCCCTCAGTTGGGATGAGAAGAAACTCTTTATCAGGCAAGCCGACGTGTACGGGGCATACCTCGCGTACACCGACCACGAAATCGGTCGGGTCATCCAGGCGGTCGAGGACATGGGCCAGCTCGACAACACCTTGATCATCTACATCAGCGGCGACAACGGCGCGAGCGCGGAAGGCATGCTCAACGGCACGCCGAACGAGTTTACCACCTTCAATGGCGTTGCCGTGCCGGTCAAGGACCAGTTCCTCTGGTACGAGTTCTGGGGATCGGAACGGACCTTCCCGCACTTTGCCGCCGGCTGGTCGTGGGCGCTGGACACTCCGTTCAAGTGGATGAAGCAGGTGGCGTCGCACCGCGGCGGGACGGCCCAAGGGGTGGCCATGTCGTGGCCCGGCCACATCAACGACGCCGGCGGCATCCGCCGCCAGTTTCACCACCTCGTTGACATCGCTCCCACCATCCTCGAAGCGACCGGCATCGCGCTGCCGGAAACGCTCAACGGCATCAAGCAGCGCCCCATGGACGGCGTGAGCATGGTGTACACGTGGGACAAGGCCAGCGCCAACGCCCCGTCCCGGCACACCACGCAATATTTCGAGATGCTCGGCAACCGCGCCATCTACCACGACGGCTGGGTGGCGTGTACGACCCCGGCGACGCTCCCCTGGGAACTGAGCACCAAGCCGCCGCCCGACGTGATCACCGGCTACAAGTGGGAACTCTACAACGTCGAGGAGGATCCCACCGAGTTCAACGACCTGGCTGCCAAAATGCCGGAGAAGGTCAAGCAGATGCAGGACATCTTCTATGCCGAGGCGAAGAAGTTTGACGTGCTGCCGCTCGACAATACGTCGTTAGCTCGCTGGAACGCGCCGAAGCCGAACCTTACGGCGGGACGAACGGTCTTCACTTACTCGGGAGTGCTGACCGGTGTGCCCAACAGCGGCGCTCCGAACATCCTGAACAAGTCGTACACCATTACCGCCGAGGTCGAGATCCCCAAAGGTGGTGCGGAAGGGATGATCGTCACCGACGGCGGGCGTTTCGGTGGCTACGGGCTTTACCTGAGCCAGAGTTACAACTATTGGCTCGAAGATCGGCTGTTCAGGACCGCAGGCTTGACGATGCTACTGGCCGGTCTGCTCCTGACCTGGGTCGGCAAGAGGCGAACGTGGTCGAGCGGGAAACGATGGATTGGCCAGGGAATGCTGACGCTTGGTCTGCTCTGGGGGATTGCGGTGTCTGCGACGTGGGCGGCGAATTTGGGCAAGGGCAAGCCGGTGTTCCTCTACAACCTGCTCGACCTCAAGCGCACGACCTGGGCAGGGCCTGCGTTGGGCGCCGGCAAGCACACCATCGTCTTCGACTTCAAGTCCGATGGTCCAGGCTTGGGCAAGGGAGGCACGGGCGTGCTCTCCGTGGACGGTAAGGAAGTGGCCAAGAATTCCATGGAACACACCACCCCGATCACGTTCCCAGAGGACGAAACCTTCGATATCGGCCAGGACACGCGGACCGGCGTCGCGATGTTGGAGTATCGCTACGATGTTCCGTTCAAGTTCACCGGCAAGATCGACAAGGTCACCTTCAATCTTGGACCGGAGCAGATGACGGCGAAGGAACGCGAGGAGATGCAAAAGGCCCGCGCCCAGGCACGCGATGAGCTTTAACCACAGACCGGGGAGGTTGACGGCAGAGGACCGCAAGCAACTTCCGGCCATTGCCGACGCGGTCGCCGACAGGAAAGACCAGGTGTTACCGCCGCGATGAAGAGGGTGCTTATTCTTACCGCTGCGGCCGAAGCTGCGACGGGCGCGGCGTTGCTGATCGTTCCGTCGCTCGTTGGGCGTTTGTTGTTCGGCCAGGAGCTTACCGGCATCGCCATACCGGTGGCGCGCGTGACCGGCATCGCCCTGGTCGCGTTGGCGGTTGCCTGCTGGCCGGGCCCGCCGCTAGCCGGCATGTTGACCTACAGCGCGGCCGTCACGCTGTACCTCGCCTACGTCGGCTTCGCGGGCGGCTCGACCGGCATACTGCTGTGGCCAGCAGTCGTTCTGCACGCGATCCTGACGGCATTTTTGACTCGGGCATCAACAAGCGACAAGGAGACGAAAACATAGAGGAATAGACCGTGCCCGCCTGGTCTTATCCGACACGGCTCGCACTTTAGTAGCCGTTAAGCCGCGCCCGCAGGTAGGCCGCCCGTTCCAGAAGCAGAGCGGGCAAACCAGCAGCAACCGGTGCATTGGGCTGCGCACCATAAGCAGGCGGGGAATACGGCTGCGCTCCGTAGCCGGGAGGCGGTGCCTGTTGCGAACCATCGTACGGCGGCGGAGCGGACTGCGATCCATAAGCCGGCGTCGCATAAGGTTGAGCAGCATAGGCGGGCGCTGGATATCCGTAAGGCCGAACGGCGGCCGCGCCATAAGCAGGGTAGGCACGGTAAGGAGTCGGCGCGGTTTCTGCGGCTCCGTATCGCTGCGCCGAGTAAGATTGACCGTAGTATCCCGTGGCGCTCATGTTGCGGCTGCCCTCGGCGGTGGCGCCATAAGGGCCGGCTGCTGCCCCGCCTTCGCGCTGGCCGGAATAAGATTGGCCGTAAGCGCCGGTGGCGCTCATGTTGCGGCTGCCCTCAGCAGTCGCGCCGTTGGGACCGTACGCCGCGCCCCGTTCCTGCTGGCTGTTATAGGTTTGGCCTTGCGGGCCTGTGGCAGACACGTCGCGGCTGCTTCCCGCGGCACCGCCATACGGGCCGGATGCCGCGCCCCGCGTGCCGCTGGCCTCATACGAACCGCCGTGCGAGCCTTCGTAGGAGCGATCGTACGAACTGCTTGCGCCGCCATAGCGGCCGCCGCTTTCGCCGCTGAAGGAGCGTGATCCGGAATAGCTGCCGCCACCCCGGTAACCACCGCCTCCGAATCCTCGACCTTGGGCTGCTCCGCCGCATGCCAGACCTACCGCAAGGCTCAGAATCGTAATTGAGAATCTAATTGTCATGGTTTGTTCCTTCGATGTTGAAGTGGTCCAAGCCGGCGACGGCTCATTTGGTTTTGGCGACGCGTTTCAGTCGGATCGGCGGCGACTCGGGCTGCGCCTTGCCGCCGACCATCCGGTCGAGCGATCGCCAGCCAAGTTCATCGCTGCCGAAGCGTGACAGAACGTTGACCGCGGCCGTCTCGGCGCCATCGCCTCGAATTCCGCGCGAATCCACCACCCAGTGGTTGCGCTCGCGCAGCCACGAGCCGTGGCCATATCCTCCATCTGGGTCGAAATGCCAGGATATGAACTGCCCCGAGGCCGGATCGAGGCCGATTTTCATGGTTCCCAGTGAGACGCTCTTGCCGGCATTCGTCGCGGTGAACTCGCCAATGATAAACGGTCCGTCCTTCCCACGTGCGAACGATATGACCATATCATGATCCTTGGCCTGGCTACGCCACGTTCCGAGCAGCCAATCCAAGTCGGCCATGTGATTCTCGGCGACGCCCCATTCGCGGCAGAGTACAATCTGCCACTTGCCATCCTCTCGAACGTGCAGGACGCGATAGCGCGACGAGTCAGGCAACGTATTGTCGGCCATCGAGCGAGTCAGCCCTTCCTCGATTGCCGTATCGCGCGACGGGAATCGGATGTTTTCGACCAGGATCTCCATCTTTCCGGTGGGACGGCCCTTGAAGTGCGCCGCGAAGGCTTCTTCGATGGCAGTCCGGCCACGGAGGATCATGCCGTCCTCGTTTTCGTATTCGCCTTGTTCGGTCCAGAGAGCGGCGACCGCCTTGGCGTCGCCTTTCTCGAATGCGGCAGTGAAGTCGCGCCCCGACTGGAGGATGGCCTTCCGGTCGGTGTCGTGGGACGAGTCCTTCGAGACGGGAACAACCTTGGCTTGGGGTTCGCCGGCGACGCAGAGGAGGCCGACAGCGAAAAGGCCGCCAACGGCGGTGAGGCAGAAGAACGTGATTCGCATAATGTCAATTCCTTTCAGTTGGCCAACCAAGCCTAAGATCGTGGCGTGACGCATGACCTGGTTTCGTGGATAGACCGAACCAGCGACTGGGCGGAACTCATCGAGTCGAGACTCAACACCAACACGGTACACCAGGGCAGCGACGATGAGCCGGTGCCCAAAGCAATTTGCGAAATGTAGTTTTAACAGGAGAGTTTCATCGAAATTCTCCGTGGAATGCGACGACCGGCATAGCCAATCAGCAATCGCAGGATTGGGCCAGGGAGTCATCTGGTCAGCAGGCAACGTCCCTCCTGTTGAACACCCCTAATTCTATCTACCATAATCCCCACATTCAATGGAATATCCGAAAGGCGCTCGGTTTTTCCCATAACGATCCCAATCCGACGAGTTCCTGGCCACACCCCCTTCTCAAGAGGCGAGGCTGTTTCCGGCCGAGTTTTACTCGAATCAGACGTTCTGCGATATCGAAGCATTAGCTGCCGCCGCCGTGAAATGGGATCAGACGTTTTATCAACTTGCGGGCGGGCAACGTGGTGGGCGGCGGAATTGGGGCTGCGACAGGCGAGGGTGATTCTTTGACGTTTGCCGACAATCTACGGTGAGACCGAGAAGGAACTCCTCCACCAGATCGCCCGCTGCTCGATAAGTCGTCCTGTTTGGCCTGCGGCAACGGCGCGGGCAAGGACTATGCCGGAGCCTGAAGATGCTAACCGGTGGCGCCGGTGGCCTGGAGGAGATGGTCGTGGCCGACCTTGCCGTTCGCCCCATCCGGCGGGGCGGGCAACGACTGGATCGCCAAGGTGCAGTCGTGGATCTCAATGTGGGTGTAGACGCCCAGGGTCAAGCGGATGTCGCTATGGCGGGCCAGGGTCTGCGCCATTTTGGGCGAGATGCCGGCCCGCTCCAGATTCGTGATGAACAGATGCCGCATGCTGTGGAAATCGGCAAATAGCCCTCGGTGGTCGCGATAGCAGAGGTAGTCGGTTCTCAGCCGCTCGGCACGCTCCTCGGCCGTCTCGGCTTCGTCCAGCCAGGTGTCTTCGACAATCGGCCCTGGCCTGCGGATGGGTTCCTTTCCACACGGCGTGGCCGCCGGATCGCTCCAGCGGCGCCCAGCGCTACGGCTTATCGGGGCGCCGTTCTTCGCCGTCGATCCATCGACGTTCCAGGGGGATCTCGACGACGCCGTCCTTCCGCGTGATCGAGAACTCTCGGTACATGCCGGGATAGCAGACCGCGGCTCCCGACCAGGTTGCCTTCACATAGGCGTCGTTGTAGGCGGGGTTGTTGCCGGAAGGATTGACCATGAACTTGCTGCCGCTCTTTTGAAAGGTCACCGAGCCGGACTGGCTGGTAGTTTGTTTTTCGGCCGGAGACAGCTCGTTCAGCACCACAAACGGCATCGCGCTCGGCCGATATCCCCCTTCGAGTCGCTCGACGTCGATGTCGCCCAGCGGCTCTCCCGACTTGGCATCGACGACGCGGAACGTCTGCTGCGATGCGCAGCCGAAAAGGATCGCCATCAAGAACAGGCTCGAAGCGAGTTGCTTGGAACTCGGGCAAGTCGTGTGGCGTGCCATCGGCCGGGAACTCCTGTTCTTTGGGCAGCGAGGAGGGGCCTGGAGCAGTGCGAAGATTGACGTAATAAAAGGCTCCCTGGAAGCTGGTGTTCCGGGGGGGGATAAGACACTACCTTCTTCGGGAGCGATTGGAGTGGCTTCAACGGCCGGAATGCCGCAGGCGACGGGTCGAGAGGATAGGGCATCTGGCTTTTCAGGTCAAGACCGACCGGGCGAGAAGGGTTGCGACACTTTATTGAACACTGCATGGATCGTGGAACAGTTCCGGGCGTTCGCCCTTGAAATCGGGCTCCCGTTGGTCGCCCCCGTTTCATTATCACCGCAGGACGCAATAATAGCGCACCCGAGGAAGTGTCTACGCGACCGCCACGGCCCGCAACGGATCGAGCAGCCCCCCGGTCGAGTCAATCTGGCCAGCTTCTTCAAAATGTTTGACCTGCCTGGTCAGGTGGCTACTATTATCCTGACAGTCGTTTCCACCCAATAGACGAGGCAACGTGGCACCCTGACAGTTCGCTGACTTGGTGTCGCCCAATGTTTTTGGGGTGCGTTTCCTTCTTCGGCTCGCAGTGCGCGCCTCCCCGTGAGGCAAGGGGTGGGAACTCTGCGCCCGCGTATCAGGTACTGCGGATCACGAGCATAACAAACAACAATGTGTCGCAGGAACAACGTTGTGCGGTTTTGTCCCTCGCGACACGTTGCCGCTTCTGAAGGGGTGAAATCATGTGGTCGCTCAAGATCTCCAGAAGACTCGCATCGCGTAAGTCATCGAAAAGGAGAAGCGGGGCTGCGCAGTTCCGGCTGCCGCTGGGCCAACGCCGCTTCGGCATCGAGCCCCTGGAGCAGCGGACGTTACTGACGACAGGCACCATTTCGGTGGTGTCGGGCGTGCTCACCATCGCGTCCGGCGCCGGCCAGAACAATGCTCTGACGATCGGTTTGGACGCGTCGACGGCGACCATCGACATCAGCGACAGCGCTGGAAACAACTACAACATCAGCGGAATCAGCAACACCACCGGCAGCGGCACCAACTTCATCACCATCCCCGTCGCATCGGTCCTCGGCGACAACATCGCCGTCGCCACGCTCGACGGCAGCGACTCGCTGACGGTGAACCTCGCCAACGGCAACCCGGCCCCAGGCGGGACGATTACCTACACCAGCACCACCGGCACCAAGGCACTCACGGTCGAGGAGGGCACGCTGCCGACCGGCGACACGCTGTCGGTGACCAGCGCCGCGATCTCCGGCACGGCCATCCCCTTTACCGTCGATTACTCGACCACCGGCGGCACGTTTGGCGGCGGCGTCACTCTCACGTCCGCCGCGGTCAACGACACGGTCAATATCCTCAGCACGCTCAGCGGCGTCGACTACAACATCAAGGCCGGCGGCGGCAACAACAGCGCGCTCAATTTTACCGGAGACGCAACGCAAAACGTCACCGTCGACATGGGCGCGCAGACCGTCCAGGAAACCACCTTCGGCCTGGTCACCTTCACGGGCGTTGATACCGCGAACGTCGCCAACGGCACGGGCGCGGCAACCGTCGAGGATACTGCCACCGGCAACACCCTTGCGGTCACGCCCACGGCTGCCAACGCGTCGAGCCTCCAGGTCAGCGGCCAACCGCTGTCGGTCAATGTTACCGCCTCGGCCTCGCCGCTGAACGTCAGCCTCGCAGCCAACGACGCCTTGCTGGTGAACGGGTCGCAATACAACGACGCCATTACGGTGACCGGGACCCAGGTCGCCGATACGGAGACCAGCGGCCCGGCGATCACTTTGCAAACGATCGCCTACACGGGCGCCGCTTCGCTCGTGGTCAATGGCAACGGCGGCAACGATACGTTCACCGTGACGCCCGGCGCCACCCCGATCTCGGTGGAGGGCCCCTCAGCGGGAAGCGATACGCTGGCGTTGACGGGCACCGCCAGCGCCAACGACGCCTACGTGATTACCCCGGGCCCGGACAGCCAGTCGGGCACGGCCGCCGTCACCCTGGCGTCGTCCCCCACCACGACGGTGAGCTACAGCGGCATCGAGAACGTCGCCATCAACGGCGGCGGTGGCACGGGCAGTGACTCGATCACGCTCGACGGCACCGGGGGCAACGATGTCTTCACCGTGACCGCCGGCGGCGTCGGCGCCACGACCGGCACCGCGACGGTGGACGGCGGGCCCGCCATCAGCTTCACCGAGCTAGGCTCGACCACGGGGGTGTCGGGGACCTCGCTGGTGCTGAACCAGGCCGGCGGCAGCGGCGGAAGCGACGCGTTTATCCTGACCCAGGCGGCGACGACGGGGGCCATCCCTAATGTGACCGTCAACGGCGGCACGTCCGCCTCGGTGACGATCAACGGCACGGCGGCTGCCGATACTTTCGGCGTCACGCCGGCGTCGGCAAGCGGGGCCAAGGTGGTCGTCAACAGCGCCACCACCTACACGGTCAGCGGCGCGGCCGCCTTGGCCATCAACGGCCAGGGGGGCAGCGACGCCCTGACGTTCAACGGCTCGGGCGGCGGCGACACGATCACCAGCACGCCCGGCGCAGCGACCGATTCCGGCACGCTCCAGGACAACAGCCTCTTGGCCCTGAGTTATCAGAACCTCGGCGCCGCCACCGCGGTGAACGTTGAGGACACGGGAAGCAACAATACCCTGGTCGTCAACGGCACGGCGGCCAACGATGCGTTTGTCGTGGCGGCGACCACGGGCGACGTTCAAGTCAACAGCCAACTGCCGCTGGCCGCGACCGGTTTTCAGACCCTGACGCTCAACGGCCTGGCGGGCGACAATACCTATAGCATCAGCGCGCCGCAGAGTGTCTACACCGCGATCAACGTCAACGGCAGCGGCCTGCCGGACCCCGACGTGGTGAACCTGACCGGCAGCGGCGCTGCCGCGGCCACGGTCACCCTTGCGGGCAACGGGACGGGCGCGGTCACCGGCGGCGGCCTGGGCACCGTCGAGATCAGCGGGGTGGGCATCGTCAACCTGAATAACAGCGGGGCGGGCGTCACGGTGGCCGATGGGGGAAGCAATAATACCCTCCTCGTCACGCCGACCGCCGCCCAGTCCGCCACCTCGCAGATCAGCGGCCAGGCGCCGGTGGTCAACACCATCAGCGCCGCTTCCCTGGCAGTGACCCTGGCCAGCAGCGATCAACTCGTCGTCAACGGGTCGCAATACAACGACACCATTACGGTGACCGGGGCCCAGGTCGCCGATACGGAGACCAGCGGCCCGGCACTCACCTTGCAAACGATCGCCTACTCGGGGGCCGCCTCGCTAACGGTCAACGGCAACGACGGCAACGACACGTTCAACGTGACGCCCGGCGCCACGCCGATCCTCGTGGACGGCGGCAACCCGGTCGGCGTGCAGCCGGGCGACGTCTTCAACCTCAACGCCGGTGGCGGCGGCGTTACGTTTTACGCCGGCCCAACCGGCGACTCCGGCGGCTTCCAGGTCGGCTCCAGCGCTTCGGTCAGCTTCGTCCATATTGAGACGATCGGCGCCATCTCCAATCCGGGAAATGTGACGGTCGATGGCACCAACGGCGACGACGACATCACGATCATCGCCCGCGACAGCACCTATTCGCCGCTGGCGGACGGCATCCAGGACTTCACCGTGTCGGTCAACGCCGGGCCGCAGATCCTTTACGTCAACGCGGCGAATCTGACGGTCAACTCGTTGAGCGGCGACGACGACATCGTGCTCCAGACGCCCGCGCCCAACGGCGCGGCGTGGAACGTGCAGGTCACGATCAACGGCGGCGCGCCGCAGACGTTGGGCGGCCGGCTGGGCGACACCTTCAGCCTCGAAACACCCGACGGCGCAACGGCGGCCCAAACCGTCGCTTACACGCCGACCGGCCCCAACAGCGGCACGTTGAACGACTCCACCCTTGCCTCGCTGATCACGCTGACCGACATCGAGCAAGTGTTCTACAACGGCGGCGCCAACGGCGGCGCCCTCACGTTCAACGGCACGGGCGGCAACGACACGATCACCAGCACACCCGGCGCCACGACCGACTCCGGCATCCTCCAGGACAACAGCCTCTTGGCCCTGAATTACCAGAACCTCGGCCCCGCCACCGCGATCGCGATTCAGGACAGCGGAACCGGCAATAGCCTGGTCGTCGATGGCATCGGCAGCAATGACACGTATGCCGTCAGCACCGGTGGTTCGGGCTTCCTGGATCAGGTGAAGCTGGACAAGCAGTTGCCGCTGCAGACCAACGCCAACATCACCTCGCTGACGCTCAACGGCAGCGGCTTGCCGGATCCCAACATCGCCAACCTGACGGGGGCCACCGGCCCGGTCACCGTCAACCTGGCCGACAGCACGATTCCCACCAACACCACGATCACCGGCTACGGCGGCACGGTGACGCTGATCGGCGTCGACGTGTGCAATTTGAACGCCGGGGGATTCGCCTTGACGGCCATCGGGACCGCCGAGGACGACGACATCACCTACACGCCCACGGGGGCCGCGGCCGGCACGTTCCAGGACGCGGGCCTCAGCACCGTCTTCAACTTCACGAACGTTACGGGTTCGGCCAGCCCCTTCACCATCGAGGGTGGCGGGGGCATCGCCGATGAGGTGACCGTCGATGGCACGACCGCCCGCGACTTGTTCGAAATCGACCAGGGCGCCCGCACCGTGCAGGTACTGGCCTACGACACGACGCCGCTGAAGACCGTGACCCTCGACACGGGCATCGAGACCGTGACCGCGCTGGGATTGCTCGGCGAAGACACCTTCCAGGTGATCCCCAACGCCAGCGTTTCCATCGATAACTTGATCGTGAACGTCGACGGCGGCGATCCGGCGTCGAACAACGCGCTGGTCGTCGGCTCCGCGTTCGCGGGCGTCGGGGGCGGGGCCATGCCGGCTCTGCCCGCCAGCGAATTTGCGGTGGTCAGCCGCAGCGCGACTCCCAACTCGGGCACGGTCCGCGTCTTCGCCAACGGCAGCACCCAGTTTCCGGACATCAACTACCAGAACGTGGCCACGGTTGCGCCGCAGGTCTACGTCGCGGGGCCCAACGGGCTCAACCCCAACCTGCTCGTCATGGGACCCGATCCCAACGAGCCCAACGATTCCCAGGGCGCCGCCACGTTCCTCGGTTCCGGGGCGACGCTGCAGGTCCAGAACGCCACGATCTTCCCCGCCGGCAGCGAGTATCCCGGCGCCCCGGCGGACCAGGACTATTACCAGGTCGTGGCCCAGACGACCGGCACGCTCGATTTCCAAGTCTACTTCCACCTCTACCCCGGGTTGTTGCCCGGCAATGGCGCCTTGGACCTCGAAGCTTTCGACGCCGCCGGGGACCTGATCGCCGAGGCGGTGACCACGCCGACCATCACGCCGACGTTCGGGGCCCTGGGCGCAACGGCGGACGCCCGCGTGCGGATCCCCGTCGTGGCCGGGCAAAGCTACTTCCTCCTTGTCTACGGCGCCGCCTCCGACGTGGTCAACGGCTACAACATGACCGTCATCAACACGGCGCCGCCGGTGCCGTTCGACCTGGAACTGTCGCGGAGCGCGCTGTCGGTGACCATCAACACCCCCGGCAGCGGTTATACCTCGACCCCGACCGTGACCTTCAGCGGCGGCGGCGCGGGGGCCACGCAGGCCACCGGCATCGCCGACATGTTCGGCGACACCGTGATGGGCGTCACGCTTACCTCTAACGGCAGCGGCTACACCTCGGCCCCGATCATCACCTTCAGCGGCGGCGGGGCGGGGGCCACGCAGGCCACCGCCACCGCCAGCCTCACCGACGTAGGCAACCTGCCGCCCAGCGCGCCCAATGACGACACCGGCCGCTCCCAGTTCGACAACGTCACGTACGACAACCTGCCCACGATCTACATCCAGTTGGCCGACGGCGTGCTGTTGAACGATCTGCCGGGCAACGGGACCACGAACAGCCCGCCGGCCGGCGTGATCTCGATCCCCTACAGTCCGAACGAGAGCACGGCTGGCTTCCGCGTGGCCATTTTCGACGGCAACAACAGCCAGACCCCCGTCGGCTACGCCACGGCGGTGGGCAGCGGCTTCCCCGGTCTCTACCAGTACACCTTTACCGCGCCGTTGGCCGACGGGCTGCACAACATCACGGCGGCGGTGCAGATGATCGATCCGGCCACGCCGACCGAGACCGGTTTCGGCGGCCTGAGCACTGCGTTGGCCATCACCGTGGACACGGTCCCGCCGCCGGTCTTCTTCGGTTCCTCGGCCAACGGCTACGACGGTCTGGCGGCGGCCAGCGACAGCGGCGTGCAGGGCTATCCGGCGACCAATGTCGACCGCGTCACCAACGACACCACGCCCACCTTCTGGGGCACTGCCGAGGCCGACGCGATTGTGCGGGTCTACGCCGTGGGGAACGTGGGCGACGTGTTGCTGGGCCAAACGACGGCCACTCCGCTGGACGGCACCAACGCCGACCCCGACGGCCAGTGGAGCCTGACGTCGACCGTGGACCTCAACAACCCGGCCTTCTTCCCGCACGATGGCACGCGCTACCTGCTGGTCACGGCCGAGGACCTGGCCGGCAACGTCTCGGCCGCCAGCACCATGATGATCTTCGTCGACACCTCGGGCCCGCAGATCAGCAACGTGCAAATCACCGGCTCCCCCGGCTACAATCTGTTCGGCGAGAAGACGGCCAATCCGTCGTCGACGCCGACCCCGCTGGTCTACAGTCTGACGATCAGCGTGGTCGACAATCCGGCCCGCGACACCGCCAATTTTCCCAACTACCTGGCGTTGCTGATTCCGACGCCGGTGGTCACGATCACGGGCGGCGGCAGCGGTTACAGTTCGGCCCCGACCGTGACCTTCAGCGGCGGCGGGGCGACGACACAGGCCACCGGGATCGCGATGATCGCCAACGGCATGGTCACCGGGGTGGAAATCACCTCCTCGGGAACCGGCTACACCTCGGCCCCGACCGTCACCTTCTCCGGCGGCGGTTACACGACGGCGGCCACCGCCACGGCCGTCCTGCAAAGCCCGGGCAACATCGTGCTCCAGGGGGAGGCCAACGGGATCATCGCCATCAGCAGCGTGGTCATCACGGACAATCCGCCGGTGAACGGCCAGCCGGCCACCGCCACGGTGCAACTCAACTTCGCCACTCCGCTTCCCGACGACCTCTACACGCTGACCATCGAGGATACGGCCCTGATGGACCCGGCCGGCAACCTGTTGGACGGCGAGAGCAACGCCGCGGAGCCCAACGGCGCGCCGATGTTTCCCAGCGGCAACGGGGTGCCGGGGGGGAATTTCGTCGCCGCCTTCACCGTCGACAGCCGTCCGGAAATCGGCGTCTGGAGCAACGGCGTCGCCTACGTCGACGCCAACGGCAATTTCACCTGGGACCCCAGCAACCCGGACGCCGCCAACCGCGACCTCACTTTCCAGTTCGCCCAGGCGACGGACAAGGTGTTCGCCTACGCGCCCACGGCGGGCGGGTTCGACACGCTGGCGGCCTACGGCATGTATGGCGGCAGCTACCGCTGGCTATTCACCAACACCAGCGGCCAGGTGGTCAGCGTGCAGAGCCAGAGCTTGACGCCCTTCAGCGGATTCAACCCCAACGGCTTGCCGGTGGCCGGCAACTTCAGCGGCACTCCGGGCGGCGGCGACGAGCTCGGCCTCTTCACCGGCGGCACCAACCCGGTGTGGGAGCTCAACCAGGACGATGGCTCCCAAATCGACTCCAGCGCCATCGTGGTGAAGAGCCTCATCACAGGCTACCCGATCGTCGGCGATTTCGACGGCGACGGGCACGTCGATCTGGCAACGTACCGCGCCGACACCGATACCTTCTGGTTCCAGTTGTGGGACAGCACGACCGGGAAGTACGACATCGTGGAGCATTTCTCCATCGGCCCCGGTTCGGTGGCGAACCCCAGCGGATCGGCGGCCGGGTTCAATCCCGGCGTCCGCGCCATTCCCGTGGCCGCCGATATGGACGGCGACGGCATTACGGACATCGGCCTCTTTGTGCCCGACCAGAGCGGCGGCACCGCCACGCAGACCGGCGAGTGGTTCTTCTGGATGTCGAACGACTTGGCGGGCACGGCGCGGATTGCCGGCCAGGTCAATACGCTGGACCATCCCTTCACGCCGCTGGGCGTTCCGGGCGGCCACGACCTCTATGCCGACTTCGGCAGTTACTACGCGCTGCCCATTGTGGGGAACTTCGATCCCGCCGTGGGCGCCGGCGGGACGGCGCAGCCGGGCCCGGCCCAAGTGAACCTGCTGGGAACCCCGGGGAACGACACTTTCTCGTTCTCCCCCGGCGCCGCCGCCGATACGTGGATCATTTCGCTCGACGGTGTGACGCAAACCGTGGTGGGCTCGTCGGTCCAGGTGACCTTCAACGGCCTGGGGGGCACCGACACCGCCGTCGTGCATGGCAGCGGCAGCGGGCAGCAGGCCGCCCTGCGGCCGCAGTCCGCTGACATCAGCGGAGCCGACTACAGCGTGCACGTCGTCGCCGAGTCGATCACCGTCGACGCCGGCAGCGGCGGCAGCGGGCAGGTGACCTTTTCCGGCGTCGCCGGCAAGACCGATTACTTCACTGCCACGCAAACCTCCGCCATCATGTCCAATAGTTCCAGCGGCAAATGGACCACCTACTACAACTGCGCCAAGAACTTCACGACGGTGGTGGCCAACTCCGCTCCGGGCGGGCAGGACCGAGCGTCGCTTTACGGCACGCCGACCAGCGTCTTCAACGCCTACGCCACCTATGCCCAATTCGGTCGCATCGAGGTCAACAACTTCCGTTACGTCACGGCCTACGGCGGCGGCGCCGCCGCGGCCAACCTCTATGCCGGGGCCGCGACGGACACCCTTGTCAGCAATCCCACCCAGGCAACCATGACCGGCGCCAGCTTCACCAACCAGGCGGTCGGCTTCGCGCAAGTGCGGGCCTATGGCATCAACGGTGCGAAGAACAAGGCACAGTTGACCGACCTGGCCCTCGCCTCCGTCATTACGCCGGTGCTAGGGAACCCCAGCAGCAGTCTGGCCCACGTGGCCGACGCGTTCTTCGCCGGTCTGGAATAAGGCTGTCGCGGCTTTCAAGGTACGTCGCCCCAAGCGGCAGCCGATTCCTCCGCTACGACGGCGTTGCTCTCGCCACGCTACGTTACTAGCAGGGGGAGTCTGTTAATCTGGGTAAAGGGCGGTGACTTTGTGGAAAATTCCGATTATTCTGGCCGACCAGGTCCACCTGTACCGATTGTAACGAATAGTCGGGGGGAGCGGGCACGGCTAACCAGCCTTATGACGGGAATGACGATACACAATAAGTTGGGGTATTTCCAATGAACCTACGGATGAAATGGTCCATGGCGATTGCAGCCGCATTGGGACTGCTGCTGCTGGCGGGAGTGGGTGAGGCACGGGAGTACAGCTCGCAACCCGCCGGCGAGGCGATGGTTGCCGAGTCAGCCGACCAGCCGACGGTTGCCCCACCACCCAGCCCGGCGATGGTTTCACCGCCGCCCTGTCCGGTGATGGTTGCACAGCCTTGCGCCGGCGTGACTCCTCAGTTCTGCGACAATGGGGGCTGCGCGTGCCCGGACACGTGTGGGGATTGCAACTGGCACTTTTTCACCGGTGGCATCTTCCTGCAGCCGATGAATGCCGGCGTGACGTACGCCGTTCCGATTAACGGCCCCATCACAGCCGGCTCCGTGCCCGTCCAGGACGGCCGCACTGCCGTCGTCAATCCGGACTTCTCCAGCGGCTTCTTTATCGGGGCGGGCAGGAATTTCGGCTGCGGCAACTTGCTCTCCGCCACCTACACCTACTTCAACAGCCGTGCCGACGACTCGATTACCACGGCAACGCCCGCGCTGGAGTCGATGGTAATGCACCCCTCCTCGCTGGACGCGGGAACCCTTTGGCTTTCCGCCAGTGCCAGCGAAGTCATCCGCTTTAATATGGTCGACGTGGACTATCGGCACGTCTTCTACTGCCACGACGGCACCACCGCCGATTACCTGTGGGGCATCCGCTATGCGGACCTGAGGCAGAGCTTCTCTTCGACTTACGAGTACCTCATCAATGCCAGCGTCGATGCCGACGTGAATTTCGAGGGCGTCGGACCCCGCGTCGGGCTGGAAGCGCAGCACCAGTGCATTTGTCGCGGGCTATTCGTCTACGGGAAAGGAGCGGCGAGTCTCCTCGGCGGCGACTTCCGGGCTGCCTATAACCAGTCCAATGCGACGACCCTGAACGTCGCCGACACCACCCTGAAAGAAGCCCGCTTCGTTCCCATCCTCGATCTTGAATGCGGGATCGGCTGGGAGGGCTGCGGCGGGCACGTGCGTGGATCGGTCGGCTACCTTGCCAGCGCCTGGCTGAATACGACCAAGGCGGCAACGTTCATCGCCGGCGTGCAGGCGAACGACTACAGCGGATTGGACCGCATGTTCGACAACACCCTCGCCTTCGATGGTTTCCTCGCCCGCCTGGAATTCACCTGGTAGGCGATTACCCCCGTCTCCCGCAGACCGCCCGTGCTCAAGGTAGTCCGCGTATTGATGATGCCCGACTACCGGCGCGACAACCCCTACCAGGAGTTGTTGGCGCGCGGATTGGAGGCCGAGGGCTGCCGGGTGGTATTTCCGCGGGATTGTCGCCGCTTGTTGCCGCTGTACGGCGCGGTGCGGAGTGAGCAGGGTCTCGACATCCTGCACCTCCACTGGACTAGCCCGTACCTCAAGGACCGCGGTTTGCCCCGCTTTCTCATTTCTCTCGCGAAGTTCCTGGCCGAGGTGGCCGCGGTGCGAAGGAGCGGATGCCGAATCGTCTGGACACTGCACAATCTCGTGCCTCACGAGACGCGGCGCCGGCGGCTGGAACTGCTGGCGCGGCGAAGGCTCTGCCGGATCGCCTCGACGGTTATCGTCCACGGCCGCGCGGGCCGCGAGGAGGCGGTCCAGACGCTGGGCTGCCCTGCGGACCGCGTGGTTGTCATTCCTCACGGGCACTATCGCGACGCCTACTTGCCTCCGCAACCGAGTGCGAATGCGCGGCAGCGGCTTGGCCTGCCCGGTGATGCCCGCGTGATCCTGTTCTTCGGTTTTCTGCGGCCGTACAAGGGGCTCGAACTGCTCCTGGAGGCCTGGCGAAAGGTGAAGACGAACAACGCGCTGTTGCTCGTCGTCGGCCAATCCCAGAGAGCGGACTATGCCGCGGACTTGGCTCGGCAGATCCAGGCTACGCCGCGGGCGCGGTTGTTGGACCGCTTCGTGCCGCCCGACGAGGTCCCGATTTTCTTTAGCGCCGCTGACGTGGTGGTGCTGCCGTTTCGCGCCGTGCAGACATCCGGGAGCATGTTGCTGGCAATGAGCTACGGCCGACCGGTAATTGTCCCGCGCCTGGGCGAATTGCCCGAAACGCTGGAGGGCGCCACCGATCTGCTGTTTACCGCCGGGGATGAAGATGACCTGCGGCGGCAACTTTCGCGGGCACTGGCGCTTGACCTCTCCGACTTGGCCCGGCGCACAAGCATCGCCTGCGATCGGCTCGATTGGGGGCCGATCGCCGCAGCCACGGCCGAGGTTTACCGCCGCGCCGTTTCGGCAGAGCGACCGTGAATCTCCTCTGCCTAACGGCCCTCAGAAGCAAGCCTGGGAGCGGCCTGAGCGGATGCCCGCGGCGTCGAGACACGCTCGGGGACAAGACGGTCCGGCTCGCCGCTGATCCACAATTCCTGGCAGCGGCACCACAGTTTCCCCAGACCTCGATGCAGCGCGTAGAACCAGTGGGGAGGAATCCTGCCCTCCAGCAACGGCCGCACCGCGGGGTCTTCGGCATATCGTGCCAGATAGTCGCGGAGTAGCTGGAATTCCCGGCCATTCCCCTTGTAGTGCGCCTTGAAGGCTTGGTGCACCAGTCGGTTGAGCATCTGACGCCGCAGCGAGCGAAGCCTGTCACAGTCAAGGCGCGGCTGGTTCCGCCGCAGCCATTCCTCGAACGTTTGGTGCCATTGCGCGACAACGCCCGGCCCTGCGCTCTGTGACGCGGGATGGCAGCGAACCGCCGTGAGGAAGTCCTCCACAAGCACCACCTTTCCCAGCCGACAGACCTCCACAAAGTAGATGGCGTCTTCGGCAAAGCGCGTCCAGGTCGGGAAGCGTGCGGGCAGCGACTTCGGCACCATCAAGGTCGAGGGGCGGATGGGCGATCTTCCCAGGAACAAGCGCTCCAGGGAGTAGCGTTTCGCGGCGGGAACCTTCGACACGTCGCGGACGTGATGGCAGGTTCCAAAAGGAAGGAAGTTGGTATGAATGCAGGCGACGCCGGGTTGTACGGCCGTAATCTGCCTTTCGAGCTTCTCGGGCAGCCAGATGTCGTCTGCGTCGAGGAAGGCAATCCAACTGCCCCTTGCCTCCTCGATGCCGCGGTTCCTGGCAATCGATTCACCCTGGTTTGTCTGGGAGATCACACGCACCGGCGGACCGTAGGACGCGGCGATAGCCGCGGACTGGTCCGTCGATCCGTCGTCGATCACCAACACCTCGATCGGCGCATGGGACTGGTTCAAGGCCGATTCGAGCGTGGCGCGCAAGAACCGGGCGGCGTTGAAACAGGGGATGACAACCGTCACCCGTGGCTTCATGGATCTCGCTTGGGAAAGGCGGGCGATCCCGACACGCTCCCTCGTTCGACTGGGATGCCATCCCACGTTATGCCGGGCCTCGCCGGAAATCTTTACCGTATTTACTTTAATCGGGCATGAGCAATCCGCATCTTTAACACCACCGGCATATCTTCCGCTCCGTACGTCCGCTTTTCAGCTTCTCGGAATGTCCCGGTTGCGGCGAGTCAACCCAGGGTAACTGGGCCATTTCGACCTTCGCCAATCGCCCTTGGCCCGCTGAGGGGGCAAGATAGGGCCGTGTCGCGACCGTTCCCGTCTCTCAGTACGTGGCCTCTACTTCAATCGCCCCCTGCAAGCCGTGCAGGCGAATCAACTCCTTGGCCGGCTCGAAATCGGTCCATGGCCGGCCGTTGACCGCGACGCTCTTGATGGGCGCGGCCTGGGGATGGCGCAGCCGCAGCAGCACCGCCTGGGGCGGATTGCGCGAGGGCATCTGGACGGTGGCCGTGATCTTGCCGTGGTCTGCGTCGGAGACGATTTGGTAGGCCAGCGTGCCGAAGTCCGTGGGGGCGCCGTGCACGGCGATCTTCTTGCCCTGCTCCAGCCATGCCCGCGGCGTGGCCCGCGCCAGCCACAGCGTGTCGCCCTCCTCCATCACCAGCATGAGGCGCAATCGTTCCAGGAAGACGGCCTCCTCGAAGGACTTGTCGGTCGGCCCTCGGGTGGTGTGCTCGTCGAACGTGTAGGGCCCAACCACGATGTCCACCGCGTAGTCGTTGTAGAACGATCGCAGGAAGTTGGGCACGTCGTCCCATTGCAGGTGGACGTCGGCCGTCCGTTCGATGCCGCACTGGTAATACCAGCCGGCGTGGGAAAACCAGTGCTTCTCGGGGCCGTAGCCCTTCGTGCGGATGGCCAGGCGATCGTGCTCGGACAGCAGCCGGTCCTCCAACACGTCGATTATGCCTTGGGCGCGGGGATCTTCCGGGCCCAGGAGCCGGGAGCGGTTGATGAAATGCACGCCGCCGCGAATTGCGTCGGCATAAAGGCCCGGTGTGTGAGCAGGGTCGCCGAACGACGTCGGCATGTAGCGGCTGGCCGGTCCGCGCATGTACGGCGCCGGCGGGAGGAACGACCGGTAGGTGCCGTCGCGCACGCGGATCACCGGCGAGAGGACCAGCGACTTCTCCGCCGCCGCAAGGATGTCCTTCGCGTAGGCCGCCGCCTCGGCCCGGTACGCCTGGCCGGCCTGCGGGTCGATGCGGGCGATCGCCTCCGCAAATTGCCCCAGCGCGAAACAGGAATTGGCATCGATCGAGTACCAGGGACGCACGACCATGCTGTCCCAGATATTGCTGGGCGGCAACAGGCCGCGCATCCACAGGCGATCCCGTCCGGACACATTCTTCAGGTAGCCGCGACGTTGACGCGCGATCCAGTCGGCATTCTTGGCTATTCTGGGGATCCAAGGGGAAAACCATTCCTTGTCGCCGGTCAAAAGGTAATGCTCCACCAGGGCCCATTGTGTCGACCAGGGCGTTTCCGAAAGATGCCATGGGTCCATGAAACACCCGTCGCCGTCCGAGAACTGCCCCGTCGGCATACCCAACTGGGTGGCCCATCTCGCCAAGCCATCCTGGGCGGCAGCATGCATGCCCATCAGGTCCAGCGCGTGGATGATCACCTCCGTTTCCAGGCCGCAGGTCGGGTAGGGAAAATCTTCGATGTCGTAGCGGCCATTCTTGTCCTTCTTGCAGTGGCGAAGCAAGTGCCAGGCGCCGACCCGCCAGGCATCGTTCAAGCGTGGTTCGGGCACGTCGATCTTCATCGGCGATTCCAGCGCGGGTTGGGGATACGGCGGCAGCGGCCTGTCGCCGTGTAGCGCCCGCATCGCGCCGTCCCAGCTTTGTTCCTCGCGCTGGCGCGTCCGCTGGCGGATCGTCCGCAGGCCCTTCGCGGCGAGGTCCTTTTGGAACCAGCGGGCGGAGTCGCCGCTGCCGGCCTTGGCGACGAAGAACCCGTATTCCGGCGCCAGGATGGGACCGGTTTCAAGGTCGGCCGGCAGGAACGAGAAGCTGCCGGAGCGGGTCCGGACCGTCACGATCGTGCGGTTGACGTCCTCGATTTTCGCTTGCCCGGGCCAGACGGGCGTGTCCGTGTAGCCGACGTAGAGGATGTGGGCTGTCAGCCCGCGCCGCGATGTTCCAATCGCGCGCGACTCCCAGCCGGCAACCCCGGTCATGCGCGTGCCCTGGTCGCCGGCCAACGGGGCCACCGTGCCCAGCAGGCCGTTGTAGATCTCGACCGAGCCGTCATAGGGCAGCTTCACCGTGCCCTCCTGGAAGCCCCACTCAATCACGAGCTCCAGCGGCTTCCAGGTCTGCGGGGCCAGCACCTCGATGGTCGGGACATCGAAAGAGCCCGCGGGGCCGGCGCCGTCCTTGACGGCCACGATCAGGTTATCCAGTGCCTTGTCGTTCGCGAGGGCGTCGAGCGTGTAAGAAAACACCCGGCCATCGGCGGAGACGATGGGCTTATCGGTCTCGTGGAGCTTGCTCCCCTCGCCCGCCCGGCACCACCAACTCGCGCTGCCGCCTTCGGGAAACCAGCGGAGGACGACCTGCTCGGGCTTGGGGACCGCCTTGGCGGCCGCCGGCCAGGCGAGCACTACCCGACGCACCGGTCGGGGTTCCTCCCAAAGCAACCCGCAGAGTGCCCCCGCTTTGTTATGCTTCAGTGCGGTGAAGAGGAACACGCTTTCGGGCGGGTTGTCGGCGGCGGGCCGGTCGCAGCGGTATTGGTACGCGCTGGGCGCGACGTCCGCCGGCTGGCCGATAAGCTTGTCGAGATCCGGGCCCGGGGTGGTCGCGGTCAGCGCCCCGCGGGCAGCGAAAAAGAGCACGACGGTCATCAAGACGTGCAACAGAAAGGCTCTCATGGCGTTCTCCCTGGATGTGTTGAGCGGGGTCTCTATGGTCGCTGTCGCCTTTGCCGCGGCGGGTTCAGTCTTTCCAGAAGCCGCGTTTCCGCGCCTCGGCCAAGTGGCGTTCCGGGTCTTCCACCACGGCCCGCAGCAGCCTCGCATAGTGGAGATAGTTCTCGAACGACACGTCCGGCGGGACGAGGTGATCCACTTGGGGGAAAAAGCCGCCCTGGAGGCACAGCCAGGGGACCTTCGAGAGCACCTCGCGGTCAATCTCCTCCTTGCCTCGCGCCAGGGGCCGCTTGTCAATCCCGCCTTGCATAATCAAGGCGTTGCCGTAGCGCCGACGAATGGCCACCGGGTCGCAGCCGGCGGCGACCTCGAAGGGCCGCAGACCTGTCACGCCCGCCTCCAGCCACAGGGGAACCAAGAGGTCGTTGTTGCCGTCGCTATCGACGATAATATGCGCGATCCCCTGGGCGTGCAAGAATTCCGTCACCCGCCGCAGCGGCGGGAGCATGAAGCGGCGATACATGGCCGGCGAGCAAAGCGGTCCCGCCTTGCCAGCCATGTCCTCCCAGACCATGGCGAAATCGAAGCGGATCTTGGCAAGGATCGGTTTCAGGGTCTCGATCACGAAATCGGCAATATGCTCGCACATCTCGTGGATCAGGGCCGGATCGTCGTACAGCAGCACGCTGATGCGCTGGACGCCCAGGAGACTCCGCGGCCAGCCGTAGAATGAGCCGCACCACACGCCCAACGCATAGTCTCGATCGGCGACCGAGCGGGCGTACTGGTCCAGCGCCGGTCCTTGCGGCGCCCGCCCCGGCGCGCCGGCGCTGAGGCGGGGCCTGATGATCGTCTCCCAGTCGCTGCGACCCTGCATCGGGTAGCGCAGCCATTGCGGCATCGACCGCGTCGCGTCGCCCTTGTAGAGCCGAACGACATTGCCTTCCTCGTCCTGGACGACCTGCTGTTCGGCAGTCTCCTCGAGCACCTTGCGGGGCAATCCTGGAACCAAGTGCGGTCCGTACGCTCCCTGCATGGCCACGGGGGCCGTTTGTTCGCAGTCGGTGTGGAACACTTGGGCAAGACCTTCGGACATCCGCCGCAGGGCCGCGTCGTCGAACACTTCGTCGTCGGCGCTGGGCCCCATCGCGCTCATGGCCTCGCCGGCCTCCGCCTGCCAGCGACGGATCGTCGCCGGCCAGGCCCACGGAGCCAACAGGAACGTTCGCTCCCCGGGCTGGAAACCAGCCGTAGCGAGAAATCGCTCTCTTTGATTCACGGTCTACCTCGCCAATGTCAAAATGGAAATGCAGCGAGTTGGAGAACCGGTCATACCCCCTCAAGGTTACCGGGCGCGGCCATGAGTTACAAGGCTCCCGTGGATGACGGGCACGTCGGTGTCCTCAAAATGCAGGTTGAGGCGATGTTCACCGGCTATTTTGCCTGCCGCAACGCGCAATCGTCGTAGGTGACATGCCCCTGGTCGTAGCGGCAGGCGATGCTCGTATCCAGCAGGAACCGCACCTTCGCCGTATTCTCGGTCGTCGTGAACGACTGCGACAGCTCCTTGTAGTCGCCGGCTTTCGTCACGGCCACCTTGGGATGCTCGACGAGGACCTTGCCCGCGGCGTCCATCTCGATCACGCACAAGCCGGCCGAATCGCCGGCCTGCGTGCCGAATCCCTTGCCGTGCAGATCGACCGACTGCACCCAGACCGAAGCCCGATACGGCGTCTGCGCCAAGACGGCAACGTCCTGGTAGACCTGGGTGTGGGCGTCCTTTTCCATGGCATGAGTGCGCATCGCATCCTTGCCGCTGCGGGGCTTCGGCAAACCCCAGTCCGGATGAATCGCCAAGCCCGACTCAGGCCAGACGACCCCTTGACTGGGGCCCAGGAAAAGGTAGTTCCAGGGCATGCTGGCCGTGCCGCCGCGGCTTTGCCCCCCGCTGCCGACCATGCCGGTCACGGGCTCTTCAAAGCCCGGATCGCCCAGGCGGTTCCGGTCCGGCGGGAACGGGAAAGCCACCGGCTTCGAGCCGCCGGCGCTGGGACCGGGGCCGACCTCGATCGCCTGGATCATGGCAATGGTGGAAATACTCCCCAGGAAACGAATGGCGATCACGCCATGTTGCGGCCGGATATCGTTGAAGACCAGGTCGGCCGCCTTGCCCAGCCCACCGGCCGTGGCGGCGATGTCCATGTCGACGGCCACCGGCTTGCCGCCCATCTCGATGTTGGTCACGTAGCCGCCGGGCTCGGGCGGCTTTCGCGCCTGGCAAAACTTCAGTCGCACGTGATAGGTCTGCGCGGGCGCCACGGTGAAGTAGGCGGTGAAGTCGCGGCCGTAGACGCCGTAGCGGTAAAGTTCGGGATCCGACGTGCCGCCCACCTCTTTGAGTTGCGGCTCCGTCCAGAAGGAGGCGGGCACGAGGTCGACCAAGGTGCCCAGTCGCATGATGAACTCGGTTGCCGGCCGCCAGACGTGGCCGCTGGAATCGACGTAGTCCTTGCGGCCCACGTAGCCGAAAATCACGCGCTGCGTCTCGGTGGGGCCGCCGCCTTGCCCGAAGCCGCTGGCCCCCTGGGCGGCCGACCACTGGACGGCGTCCAGATAGACCCGCGTGCCGGTGGAAACGGGATTCTTTGTCCCCAGGGCCACGATTTCCAGGCGGTGCTTCCCCTGGGCGAGTCCGTTCTTATAGCAGAGGACCTGCTGATCGCGGGGCTGCGGGCACCAGAAGTCGATACCACAAAGTTGTTTGACGCCGTCGAGGTACACGTCGGCCTTGCCGCCGCTTGTGTCGGCCCGGCCGACGAGGCGGACTTGATTGCCGGTGAAATCCAGTCGCGCCCGCGCGCCGAAGAGCGAAGCGACGCGGAGTGTGCCATCCGAGGCGCCGGCGGAATCCTCGGTCGCCCACGGGCCTTCATCGTGGAGCCGATCGTGCGGGAGCGTCTCTTGCGGATCGTCGCCCTCGACCACGATGTCGCGGCAGCCGTCGTGGCGGATCGTCAGCAGACAGTCGCCGTTGGGCAGCGACTTGACCGTGAAGCCGTTTTGCGCCGTGTCCTGCCGAAGCTGCAACGGCTTGCCGTCGGCCGAGACCGCGGTGGGCGCAAAGGCCAGCCGCAGCACGTCGTCGCAGGGCCTCAGGGCGTCAAAGGTGGAATAGGCGATCCGGCCCCTGCCGTAGCGAACCATGCGGACCACGGAACTCGTGCGCATGATGTGGTTCTCGCGGGCCGGGCCGAAAAGCTCCGGCTGCCAGGCGAGCATGTCCAGGACCGCCCGCAACGGCCAGGGATGGGCCAGGTTGAACCACACTCCCGTCGTCGGCGCCCCGCCGTCAAGGGCATCTTCCACGACCCCGGTCTCGTGTGCGTCGTAGGTGGAAAGGATGCCTTGCCGGCGGGCGATCTCGCGCGCCCAGGGGTCGTCGGCCAGCGCCGCGTAGCGGGCCCACGTGGCCGCCATTTGCAGGGTCGGATATTGCAGCGACTTGCCGCAACAGCCGCTGGACTCGGGATAGGCCCAGGCGCCCGAGTAGACGTCGCCGGCGGAACCCGGATCGACGCTGGAGCGGCAAAAGAACATCGACATGAAACTGCGGACGTCGCTCTTCCACTGCGGAAAGGCCTCGCGGCGGTCCATCAGGTATTGGGCCGTGTAGCTCGGCACCGCGCAGGTATAGACGGGATTGTCCCAGTCCCAGAAGTGATGGCCGAAGATCGGGTCGCGGCTCCACTCCGCAAGCAAGACGTCGCGGAGGTACTTCTCTCCGGCATCGCGGGCCTTCAGCAGCGCGTCGCCCTTGCCGCGGTAGCCCAGTTGAATCATGTCGTTGAGAAATTGCAACGTGAGCGAAATCCCGGCCGTCGCCTGCGTGTCCCAGGGGCAATCCTTGGGGTTGGCGTAGCGGTTCCACGGCGCCACGCCGGGCCGCAGATCGCAGTGCTCGGCCAGCAGATCGGCCCAGTGCTTGACAGCCTCCAGGTAGCGAGGATTGCCCGTCAGCTTGTAGGCTGCCAGCACGGCCGAGCCGAGCTGGCCGCAGAGGTCCAACTGGATGAAGCCGTGCGGGTTGGCCCGGCCGAAGGCCTTGCCCTTCACCGGGGCGCTGATGACGAAGCTGGGCCAGGCGTGATCGGCCGGGGTCTGGCAGTAGTCCAGAAGGTAATCGGCGGTCAACGTGATCACCCCGATGGCTGCCGGATCGCCCGTGTAGCGGTAATACTCGGTCATTCCCCACAGCGTGCTCACCGACCGTTGACCTACGTCGGCGTTCATCCAATCGTCGAGCCTCGGGCTGACGAGGATGGTGCCGTCGGGCTTGATGCCCCAGCTTCCGCTGAAGACGAAATACGGCGCCGCCATGACCGCCATGCTCTTGTCGGTCCAAGGATAGCGTTTGAGCGTCTCGGCCGCGACGCGGACGCGAAAATCAACCTGGCCGTTTTGGCCCCGGTACCACGGTGCGATGACCCCGTCGCGGTCCTCGACCGCCGGATGGGCGAAATACCTTTTCACCGCCGGGGCGTCGGTTGCCGTCGCCGAGACCGGCCAGAACAGCATCGCCGCAAAGAGCAACCTGGAAGACGAACGGCACATCGCCGGCTCCTTTCACATCGGGTGTGGGTAGTTGCCCCCCGGCGTTTCAGGGGGCAGGCGGGACATCATCGCCACAGGGCTTCTCCACACTATAGCCCGACGAGGACGGCAAAGCAACATTCCCGTTCGCTGGCATCCTGCACTGATCCGACATTTCCCCGTTACCGGGAGCCTGAATCCCCTGGCTTCCGTCTCGCAAAATGACACAAGAATTGCGGCAATGGGTGTGGAAACCCGGACCACGCGGCGCCAGACTCGAACGACCAGCGCGCCATAAGGATTGCCGCTGCCCTACGACGTGATCCAGACCGTCAGCATGGCAAACTCGTCGGGGCACCATGGCGACGGCAAGGGCCATAGGCGCATCTGCCAGGGCGTCAAGGCGGAACATGAGAGTTGCTTGACGACGAAAGATTGCTCGGCTACGATGGAACTGCCGCCTTCGCATCGCGCGGAGAACCTTCTTCCTTTCCCAGCAGGCAGCCCCACGGGGGACGCCCCTCATGTTCTTTAGCCGGCGCATGTCGCTCAGGCAACTGGCCGCGTTCAGCCAGCGGGCGTCGCTGTGCCTGCTGGCCGGCATCGACGAGCGGACGGTCTGCGCCCGCGAGGCCGCCAGCGCCCGTGGATCGGCGGCCCGCCGCCACCTGGCCATTATCAGCGACATGGTCAACCAGGGTGACAGCCTCAGCGAGGCGCTGGCCGCCACGGGTGATTTCTTTCCGCCCCTGTTCCGCGAAATGGTCCACGTGGGCGAGCAGTCGGGCCACCTCGGCGAAGTGCTCAAACGACTGGCCGATCACTACCAGAACCAGCTCACGCTGCGGCGCAACTTCCTGGCGTCTATCGCCTGGCCGGTGATCGAATTGCTCCTGGCCGTTCTTACCATTGGATTCCTCATCTGGATCATGGGGTTCATCAACGAGATGAACCATGCGCACGTCGATCCCTTGGGATTCGGGCTGCTCGGCACGGCCGGACTGGCCAAGTATGCGGCCTTCGTCGCCCTCGTCGGCATCACGCTGGCGCTGGTCATCCGGGCAATGACGCGGGGCGTGCTGTGGACGCGCCCTTTGCAACGCTTCCTCCTGCGGATTCCCAAGATCGGACCGGCCTTGCAGACGGTCGCGCTGGCCCGCTTGGCCTGGGTGATGTCGGAGACGATGAATACGAGTATGGAAGTGCGGCGCACGCTGAAGCTGGCCCTTCAGAGCACGCGCAACGCCTGGTACACGGATCGCATCGAGCGGATCGACGCGGAGATCGCCGGCGGCAGCTCGATCTACGAGGCCTTCCGCGAGGCCGGCGGCTTCCCGGCCGACTTCCTCGAATCGCTGCACGTCGGCGAAGAAAGCGGCAACCTCGTCGAGTCGATGGCCCAAGTGTCGAACCTCTACCAGGACCAGGCCCGCGCCGCATGGAATATCCTGGCCACCGTCGGCGGTGTTGCGGTGTGGGTGGTGGTCGCGGCGATCATTATCTCCCTGATCTTCCGCCTGGCAATGTTCTACATCGGCGCATTGGGCGTCGCCTAACAGGAGTCTTGCGGTGAATTTGAAGTACCGCTTCTCCATCGACATGGCTTCGCTCAAATCTGAGTAATCGATTCCGCACCTGATAAGGAGAAACAATGCAAAAGCGCAAACTCGGCAACAGCAACTTGGAAGTCTCGGCCCTCGGACTGGGCTGCATGGGCATGAGCTTCTCCTACGGCCCGCCGAAGGATAAGCAGGAGATGACCTCTCTGCTCCGGGCCGCCGTCCAGCGCGGCGTCACGTTCTTCGACACCGCCGAGGTCTACGGCCCCTTCATCAACGAAGAGCTTGTGGGCGAAGCCCTGGCTCCCTTCCGGGGGCAAGTGCTGATCGCCACCAAATTCGGCTTCGACGTGAGTCCTGATTTCGATCCCCGCGCAATGAAGGGTGCGCCGGGATTGAATAGCCGCCCGGAGCACGTCAAGCAGGCCGTCGAAGGCTCGTTGAAGCGACTCCAGGTCGAGACCATCGACCTGCTCTATCAGCACCGGGTCGACCCGGACGTGCCGATCGAAGACGTGGCGGGGGCGGTGAAAGACCTGATTCGGGAAGGAAAAGTAAGACACTTCGGCCTTTCGGAAGCAGGGGTGCAAACGATCCGCCGCGCGCACGCCGTCCAGCCGGTCACCGCGCTGCAGAGCGAATACTCGCTGTGGACGAGAACCCCCGAGAAGGAAGTGATACCGACCCTCGAAGAACTCGGCATTGGACTGGTGCCCTACAGCCCGCTGGGCAAGGGCTTTCTCACGGGCAAGATGGACGAGAAAACGACCTTCGACAGCTCCGACTTCCGCAGCATCCTGCCGCGCTTCACGCCCGAGGCCCTCAAGGCGAATCAGGCCCTCGTCGATCTGCTCGGCAGCATCGCCCAGCGGAAGGACGCGACGCCTGCCCAGATCGCGCTGGCGTGGCTGCTGGCCCAGAAGCCTTGGATTGTTCCAATCCCCGGCACGACGAAGCTGCATCGCCTGGATGAGAATATCGGGGCGCTCTCCGTCGAACTCACGGCGGACGATCTTCGAGAGATCGACAGCGCGGCTGCCAAGATTACGGTGCAAGGGGCGCGGTACCCCGAAAAGCTGGAGCGAATGACCGGCCGCTGAGCGGCACGAAAGGTGCTCTACTTAGTTTCTGTTGCGAAAGGCGGCAAACGGGTTTTCGGGTGCCACTGCTGGCTTGTCCAGCAGTGCCGATGCGTCGCATACGGGTTTTCGGGTGCCACTGCTGGCTTGCCCAGCAGTGCGGTGGGGCGACGTAGCGGCACTGCTGGACAAGCCAGCAGTGGCACCCAACCTCCCGCAACAGAAACTACTTGGACTCCAACTCCACCCATTTCTGATACATCGCTTCCACCCGGCCCTTATCGACCTCGCCGTCCCAAAGGGCAATGCCAAAGCGGAGATCCAGCGGCGCCCCGGGCTTCACCTCGATCAGATTGCGGCCGCCGAGCGAGGCCCCGAGGTAGGCGAAACCCGGTCGGATGTGCAAGACATAGGGGGGAGCGGGATTCTTCGGGTGCTGGAAGATCGCGATGGTCACGGGTTTGTTGTCCGCGGTGGCGGTGTAGGCGCACCACTTCGCCTGCGTCACCCGCGTCTTGCCGATGCCGGCAGCGTCCGGGCCGGAGCCGGTGCCCTCCTGGCCCGCCGAGTTGAAGAAGCGGCCCTTGGCGTCCATCGACACCGCGAACCGGCAGCCCAGGCCGCAAAAGTCCGCGCCGCCGATTTTCACCGCCTTGTCTCCCGGCGGACTGAGGCGGGAGCGCCAGGTGAGCAGGGTGGCGTCGATCTGGGGATCGGCCCACGCGGTGATCGTCCGCCGCTCGCGAAGCGACAGCGTGCCGGCCGGCGCTATCCAGTCCAAGGGCTGCGTAAACGTGACCCGCGTCGTCCCCACGTCGCCGCCGAGCTGCACGTCCTCCAGCGGCTTGGGCACCTGGCGGCCGCAGGCCGGCCCGTCGGACCAAAAGTCGCCACCCCCGTCCGCGATGGCCACGGCAAACATGATTCCATGGTGATGCCGATGATCGTGCGGCGAATCGCGGAGCACTTGCACGCCGCCGGGCGTCCAAAGCTCGCGGAGGAACGGCTTCTTCGGCGAGGCGGTCGCGCGGTAGGTCGCGATCGTGTGGCCGTGGACCTCCATCGAGACATCCTGGTCCATTTGCAGCCGCAAGGGATGCGGAGGTTCGACTGGCGCCGCCAAGGAAACCGAGGCCGCCCCACAGACGACGCTCGCCACAATCAGCCATCGCATTACGCTTGTTCTTGGCATCTCTCGGATGTTCATCAGGAGGACCTTTCTTCAGGCGGAAGGGTGGAGTTGTGCCGCATCCCGCGCCGGGGCATCCCGGGACGCGAAGCGAATGCGGATGTTTGGGTAAGGTAACTGCTTGTCCGGAATCTCAATATCGGTTCGTGTCCCCGTCGTGTCAACGTTTCGAGGGCCAGGGGCCGGGGACCAGGGGCCGGGGGCCACCGGCTGAAAAAGCTCCCCTCTCCCTCCGGGAGAGGGTCAGGGTGAGGGCCTTCTTCCTTCCGCCCTCCGCCTTCCGCCTTACATCCAATCCCTAATCCCTAATCCCTTGCCTTCAGGGTGAGGGCTGCTCGTCTCCTCCCCTCTCCCACCGGGAGAGGGTCAGGGTGAGGGCTGGCTTCCTTCCCCCTTCCGCCCTCCGCCCTCCGCCTTTTGTTCATCCTTGATCCTTTATCCTTCATCCTTGTTGTGTGTGCCACTGGCTCCGCCAGCGTTTCTTTTGGTTCCGTTGTTGCCATCCTTCCCCCTTCCGCCCTCCGCCCCGTCAGCGGTCACGATCGGCCCCGGCCCGGTCTCGTCGGGTCGTGTTACGGTAGTTCGCCCGCGGTGGCGACAAGCCGGTAGTCCACCCCCTCCAAGGCCCCCTTCTTCTGGAACTGCTTGGAACCAAAGTGGGCGGCGCCGCATTGGATTTTGCGCCACTCGTCGGGGCGCATATCGTCCCTGCTCGTGGTTAACTTTGTTTCGGAGACCAGATACAGCAGTGGCGCGCCCTCGGTCTCCGTGTCCTGCATGACGATCGCCCAGTCGGGCTGGTAGTCGCCGACGGGCGTGGGCACAGTGAACCAGCGGGGAAGCTTCAGGTAGAGCTTTACGTCCTCGCGGGCCTCCAAGTCCTTCACAAACTGCCGCTCAACCTCCGAGTCGCACGGAACCAGGTCGTACAGGCTCCTCTCCGGGGAACCATCGGCCGCAAAAATGTACTTGCTGAAGAGTTCAATTTCATCCGCGTCGAGTATCTGGGACATTTCGTACCAGCCGCCGGTGCGCTCGTATTGGATGCCATCGACGAGGAGGTCGGCGAGTTTCTCCTTGAGGAGGCGGACGGCCACGGTGGCCCACTCGTGCGGGTTGTCGACGGCCGTCTTCGCGTTGCCGACACGCCTGAGAAGGGCCAGCAGTGTCCGACGGGTGACCCGCATCGGCGGCGTCGTGTGTTCCATGAGGTCCGCCATTGCGTCCACAAGATTCGGCAGCGGATAGCGGCCGGCAAGGTCCACGGCGGTCTTGGCGGCGCTGACTTGCATGGCCTCGAAGATGTTCTCGTCGCCGACCGCGACCCGGGCCTTCGTGACGGCGATACGGGGCGGCGAAACGTCGGCCCGTTGGATCTCGGGAATGACCTCCTGCAGGAGTTTCTCCGTGTCGATGGCCACGGCGTACCGTGTCTTCTGCTTGATGCGCTCCCAGAGAGGCTTGAATTCGTCCATAAGCCGCTTGGCCTTGCGGAGCTTCGCCTTGCGCTGGCGGGCCTCGCGCGGCGGGGGCGGCAAAATGCCCTCGCCGTATTCCTCCTCGATCTTCCTGCGCTCCGCGTCGCTTAGGTAGTCGATGGGCTTGCCGTAACGGGCCTCGATCTCGGCCCGATACTCGAACGCGATCTCGTCCTGGTAGGTCTCGACGTACCGCTTGTAGCTCTCGTTGGCGACCACGGTGAGCACGTTGACTTGCTCGTCATGCACGCGGTCGCCGGCCTGGTTCACCGCCAGACGCACGCCGCGGCCCACCTCCTGACGCTTCTTCGTCATCGAGCCGGTCTGGTTGAGCGTGCAAATCTGGAATACGTTCGGGTTGTCCCATCCCTCGCGCAACGCGGAATGGGAGAAGATAAACGCCACTTGCTTCTTGCGGCGGGTCTCCTCGTCGTCGCCCGCTTCGGGGAAGCTCAGCAGCGACTCCTTGTCGCGCATGATCAGGTCGTACGCCGCCTGGTCCTCCCTCTTGTCGCCGGTGTCGCTGGAGTCGAGCAACTCGACCTCGCCGCCCTTGCGTCGCTTCTGGGCGAAGTAGGCGGCCTGAACCGATTCCGCCGGAAAATCGCGCCAGTACGCGTATTTCGCCTTCAGTTCATCGAACGCCCGGTGAAAGAGCCGGCGAATCATCCCGTCCTGCGGGGCGTAGTTGTCCACGTGGTCGATAAAGAAGAGCGACAGAACCTTGATGCCCTGCGAGCGAAGCTGGGCCTGCTTGCGGAAGTGCTCTTCAATCGTGTGCCGTATCTGCACGTCGAAAATGGCCTCTTTCTCCGCGCCGCATTCCTCGCCCACGCGGAGTTCGACCTCGTTGGCGAAGCGGACGAACATGCCGCCCGGGTTGATCTCGTCAATTCCATAAGGCGCGTACTCCCGCCGCGAGGTCTTCGCTTCCAGCGAATCCCCGGGCCGGACGGTCACCACCTCCTCCCTGACCGCGCCGGTTTTCAGCAGCCTGTGGACGCGCAACTTGGCGGCAATCCTCATCTTCTTGACCTGGATGTCCTCGACGCGGACATAGGGGCGGTTCTCGTCGTCCGTCGCCACGACCGAGTCCACCTCGATTTTCTTGACCAAACCTTGGCGGTAAGCCTCGGCCGGCGTCAGGCGGTTCACCACGTTGTAGGGATTGCGGTGCGTGGCGCTGTAACGCAGGGCGAAGAGCGGATCGAGCAGCGCCAACGCCGCGATCCGCTTCTCGCTCTCCATGTTCTGCGGCTCGTCAAGAATCAAAATTGGCCGGGCGGCCTGGACCAGGTAAATCGGCGTCTCCCCCTGCAGCCGGTCGGTGCTCTGCCGGATGACGTTCGCCGCCTTGCTGAAGGAGTCGATTGTCATCACCATGACCTCGACCGAATCGGACAGGGCGAACTGCCGCACCTGGGTCAGATTGGCGGAGTCGTAGACGTAGTACCGGTAGACCGCGTTGTCGTAGAGCGCGCGGAGGTGGCTCTCCGTGACCTGCAGCGTCTTGAGCACGCCCTCGCGAATCGCCACGGATGGCACGACGACGATGAACTTCCGCATCCCGTAGCGCTTGAAGAGTTCCAGAACGGTGCGCAGATAAACGTAGGTCTTCCCGGTGCCGGTCTCCATCTCGACCGAAAGGTTCGGGAAGCGGACAGTCTTGGCGCCCTCGGCGGTCTCGATCATCTCCTCGATCAGTTTCAGTTCCGCGTCGCGCGCGATGCGGTTGCCGGCCTGCACCGATCGAAGGTTGGCCAGCAATGCGGCTTCATCGAGGTCGAGTCGATTGGGCACGGCGGCCAGGCTGGACTGGGCGCCCAACTGAAATCGGACGGCGCCGGACACGCGGGCCTGCCCCTGGAACACGTCGGCGACGGCCTCGATGGCCCGCACCTGGTACTCTTGGTTGGCATCGAACCGAAAGCGCATTTCAACCTCAGATCGTTTTGAGGCGGCACTGAAGGGCGATGTTGGCGGCAAGCTCGTCGGTCAACGCCACGTCGCGGCAAACGAAAATATCGTCCTTCTTCAGGCCCAAGGCTTTCGGCGTGGCGGCCTTCAATTCCTTGTCCAGACAAATGAGAAACGACTGTTCGCGGCCGCCGTCGCTCACGCGATAGACGGTGTTGGTTTTCACTTCCTTGGCAGGCAGTTGCTCGATGCGAGCGGCCAGACTGTATCCTTCCCTGAGGGCGACTTCCTGAATGACGTTGATCGCCTGCCAGCCGGGCAGCAGGGGATCGATGAAGAGTTCCATCTGTTCGGTCCATTCCTTCGGGTCTCTCCCCTCCGTCCCCGTCCAGCGGCGCATGTGGCTCTCGGCCAGCTTGAACACGCGGAAGCCCAGGTCTTCCGGCTGGTCCCGGTCTTTCAGGTCGAGCTTGCCCTTCGCCTCCTTTGTCATCTGCTTGATGACGCGGCGGATGCGCTCCTTGCCAATCTCGGCGATGGAATCCAGGCCGGCTGCGGCCGCGTTCTTCCCGGTATTCGTGTTCTTGTTGACCGGTTCGGGAAGCTGAACGCAGAGGAACCGCCGGCGACTGCCGCGGGACTTGTTCGCGTGAATAACGCCGTGCGCCGTCGAACAGGAGCCGGCAAAGAAGTCGAGTATGAGATCCTCGGGGCCGGAGAGGTACTCAACAATCTGTGACATGTCCTGAAAACTCTTGGGGTTATCGAAGACACGCACGCCGTCGAATATCGAGTCGAATTGTTGTGCAGCCGTCTGCGCGTAGCTGTAAAGGACGCTGCGCATCACCTGGGTGTGGTTGTCGAACAGGTAGGACTTTAAGCTGGGAACGGTCTTTTCGTCATCGCCGAATGCGACATTCTGCCGATCAATTTCCTCCTGCATCCGCTCGCGACTGGGGAACACCCAACCGCGCCGCGGGACTTTGCACGGCTTGCCAGTTACAGGGTGGAGCACGTCATAGCGGGGGCCGCCGCCGCCAGGCCAGCTTATATCACGGTCGTCCCGGTACGGGCCGCGCGAATCAGCCTTGTTGAATCGCGCCAGTGGCTTCCGAGGATCGTCCGCCGGAATCGAGGCGCAGAACGCCCGCAGGCCGCCAGCGACCTTCTCCCAGTCGTCTTCAAATTGGGATCGGAGCCTTTCAAATTCCGCTCGCACCTCATCGACACCCTCCTTGGAGGCACGAAGCGCGTAGTCATTCGCCCGTAGGTACTGCTGGTTCCGCGCGTACACGAGCATGTACTCGTGGCCCACGGAAAAAAACTTCGCGTCGTTCTTCCTGTTGCGGTCCCACACCAACGCAGCAAGGAAGTTCTCCTCACCGAAAACTTCGTTCAGGACGGCCTTGGCGTTGTGAAGTTCAGCGTCGTCAATACTGACGACGAAAAAACCATCCTCGCGAAGGAGTTGGCGACCAATGAATACGCGCGGATAAACCATCGAAAGCCAACTGGAGTGAAAGCGGCCCGATGTCTCCGGATTGGACGTGAGCAGGTTGCCGTTGCCGTCCTTTTGGCCGGTCAATTTGAGGTACGTGTCCAGCGGGTCGGCAAAATTGTCCGGGTAGATGAAGTCGTGGCCCGTGTTGTAGGGCGGGTCGATGTAGATCATCTTCACCCGGCCGGCGTAGGACTTATACAGAAGCTTCAGGACCTCCAGGTTGTCGCCCTCGATGAAGAGGTTTTGCGTCGTGTCGAAATCGACCGACTCGTCCGGGCACGGTATCAGCGTGGCCCGGCTGGGGGTTTGCAGCAGCCGGATGGCGTCTCGCTTGCCCGCCCAGATGAACGCGTAGCGTTCCGGCCGGTCGTCGACGATGTCGCCCAGGGCCGCCCGAAGTTTCTCCAGGTCCACTTTCCCCTCGCTGAAGGCGTCGGGGAACAGCTCTCGCAGTTGCTCCAGCCTCTCGACCGCTAGATCGGGGGTGGCCGCTGCCACTGGCTCGCCCTTTTGTCGCTTCTTGCTCATATGGTGGCTTCCTGAACCGGGAAAGATGTTATCAGGATAACGACTCCCTGCCGACCTGTCACGGGGCTGCCGCCCTCAAACGAAGGACTTGGCCCGCTAGCCCGTGAGGGGGCTGGGGCGCCGGCCCGCCGTCCCCTGGGCGTTGCTCAGGGCTGGGTGAACTGCCGCCCCGTTGGGACGGCCGACGAGACGCCGCTTTCTCGGCGTGAAATTGGGCGAGTGCACCAGCTAAATCGGCGGAGCCGGGCACACGCACCGGGGACCCACGCGGAGACGCGGAAAGCGCGGAGGAGAAGGGCAAAAATAAGGCGGAGGGCGGAAGGAAGACGGCCCCCAGCGGGCCAAGGATGAAGGATGAAGGATCAAGGATGAACAAAAGGCGGAAGGCGGAAGGAAGACAGTCGCTCATCCCCGGCCCATCTCCCGGAGGTAGAGGGGAGCTTTCCGGCCCCGTCTGCGTGAATCTGCGTGCATCTGCGGTTCCTTTCCCCTCTCCTTCCCGCGCCTTGGCACCTTTGCGCCTTTGCGTGAGAATTTGTCTGTTCTGCGTGAATCTGCGTGTATCTGCGGTTCCCTCCTTCCTTTTTCCCGCGACTCCGCGCCTCCGCGCGAGAAATCGGCGTTTTCTTTCTTGCATAAGGCGCATTTCGGCGCAAATTTTCCAGTAATTACCAACCACCCGCGCACTTCTCCCTTGTTTTCCAGGGCCAAACCCACTTCCGAAATAGGCAAGAAGTCGAAATTATTGAGCCACGCAAGAAACCCCTTGCGCGCCGGTGACCAGGCCGGCCGGGACCAGACAAGACCCACACCCCGAAAAAATCAAAAAATCGCTGCGTCACGGCCGCCAGGGCTGCGGCCGCAACCAACGGCGTGGCAATGACTTCGGTCGCAGAAGCCGAGACCGCCCGCGGACAACGAAAACAATCGCCGATTGTTGGTTTTTGGCCAGCGTGTCAAGACGAACTTTTGGCCACTTTCAAACACGCGTTTGACAGCAATTGAGCCACCGTAAGTCGTTGCAAACAAACGATCTGAGAAAACCATTTTACCCAGATTGACATGCACTGGCTCAATTCCAAAAATTGACCTTTGGGGGGCGAACTTAAGTCCATACACAGAAACGACTTGCGGCAATGTTGAAAAGATGTTGGATGCCCCCACAACGGGGAGCGGGCAACACGGGCAGCACCGGCAACCGAAGTCCTTCTGCCGCAACGCATTACGCCGAACCGCCTGTCCCCCCGCATGGCCATCGAAAACGAGATTCGCTGAAGTGACGTCGGAAACAGACTGATTCCAGAAACCGGACAATCCGCGGGGCTGTCCTGATTTCTGAACCAAGGGGGACAGTCCCCAATCGGCCGCCAAGCCCCGGGCAAGAGGTCCGCCGGCGCGCAAGACAGAGCAAAGGGACCGAGTCCAGTCCCTCGACCCCTTTGCCCTTGTTGATATCCCCAGAGGACAGCGGTTCTTCCCGCTTAAAGTCCCCAGCCGGGCCGGTACTCGGGCTTCACGAACTGGTTCAGCTCGGGGTAGTTCGTACACTGCATGTTGACGCCGTCCCAGGCGAGCTTCTTGCCCACTCCGGCCCGCATCGCCAGATCGCCCACCAGCAAGGCCTCGATGTAGGGGCCGGAAACGTCGGGGATGTTCGAGCACGGCTGCGGGCCGCCGTCCAGGCACGCCCGCACGTAGTCCATCTGACTCTTGAACCGCCCCAGGGCGGTTTTGGGGATGCGGGGGTATTTTTCGGCGGGGACCGGGGTTTGCTTGTGCTGCTCCGGGTCGACAATGAAGGGGTCGGCATCGCTGAATACGGGGCCGATCCCGCCACCGAAGATGTTGCACCACATGACGCCCTTGTCGCCCACGAAGAGCGAACCGCCGCCCGGACACACCACGCCGTACTTTTTTTGCACCTCATCGGCCAAGGCCGGCCGGATCACGGTCCATGCCGCCGGGCCCTTGAGCTTGGGGTCCCGCCGGTAACCGTCGTACCAGAAGAGCTTGACCGTGGGGAGCCCGGGCCGGGGGAACTCGTAGACCAACCGGTTGATCGAGCCCCAGGAGTCGGGAGTTTGCCCCTCGGTCTCCAGGCACTCGCAACTGCTGGGATACTTCAGTTGCAGGGCCCAGTGCGGCGGGTCGCAGACGTGGGCGCCGACGCAGAGCAGCAGGCCGGTGCCGTAGGGCTTCAACTGATACCACCCCTCGCCCACGCCGGTGTCGTCGTTCTGGCCGCCCACGGAAGGAGCCAGCCCCGGGCGATAGGGGATTTTCGGCGTCGGGCCCAGCCACTCGTCCCAGTGCACGCCCGGCGGCACCGGCGCGTCGGGATGGCGGATGCGGGTGCCATAGCGCTGATCCTGCCAGCTATGGACCTCGGTCACGGTGCCGATGGCGCCGGCTTCGAGGTACTCGCGCAAACGTCGGATGCCGTCGCCGGCATGCCCCTGGTTGCCCATCTGGGTCATCACCTTATACTTGCGGGCTTCTTGGCCGAGGAGGCGGGCCTCGTAGATGTCGTGCGTCAACGGCTTCTCGCAATAGACGTGCTTGCCGGCCCGAATGGCCGCCAGCGAGGCGGCGGCGTGGGTGTGATCGGGCGTGGCCACGAAGACCGCGTCGATCCGAGGGGCGATCTGGTCGAACATCTTGCGGAAGTCGAAGAACTCCTGCGGCTTGGGAAACTTGTTGTCCGCCAGCCATTTCACGGTGCCGGCTCTTCTGCCGTCGTCGATATCCACGATGGCAACCAGGTTCTGGGTGGCCGCGGTCATGACGTGCTCCATTCCCCGGCCGTTGGAACCGATCACCGCCATGCCGAGCTTCGCGTTGGGCGATCGTTGGGCCAACAGGGCGGGAAGCCCGAACACCTGGGCCCCGACGGCCGCGCCCGCCACGATCGCAGAATCCTTGAGCAACTTCCGCCGACTCATACGCCCGCTCATTGCATACCTCTCTTCTTCTTGGCGACTGAAAACTGTGGCACAATCACGCTGATCGAGCCGCCCGCTGCACCGGAGGTGTCGTCGCGGCGACAATCCCCATTATCGCGGCGTCACGGGCGTTTAGCAAGTCTTTTCGCCGCCCTCCGGCTTGCATTTCTCACCAAACCGGTTCTAATAAGTTCATGTTGCGAACGCATCCCTAGGGTGGGTCGAGCGGGGAGTGGAAACATGGGCGACGCGTTCCCTGGCAGCGACGCGGGCGCTGAGTCACGCCCGCCGCAGGACAATTTGTCCGTGTACCGGGTTACCGATTACACCAGCGCCGATTTCCTGGCGGCGCTGGAGCTGTGCAACCAGATGATCCCCGTCGAGCAGAGGCAAGGGACCCCGGAGGAGACGATTCAACAGTTCCGCAACGCGCAAGACCGGCGGGCCGAGGGGCTTTGTCCGTTTGACGACTACCATTTCGTCGCCAAGCTGGCCTCCGGGGTGTGCGGCTACATGCAACTCTTCTTTCACCCCGCGGAGAAGTTCGCGTTCCTCGGTTTCCTCGTCGTCCGTGCCAGTCTTTCGCTCGGAAAGAGGATGGCATGGGTGACCTCGCGCATGTGCCAGGAGATAACGCGCCAACTCGTGGTCGACCAGGAATTTCGGGCGTGCGACCGGCTCTTTCTGGAGCTGGACGATCCGGGTCGCGCCACGGACGAGAAGAAGCGGCGGAGGGGCGTAAGACGCATCGCGCGCTTCGAGGCGATCTGCAAGCAGTGCGGGACGGAGCTGAGACTCCTGGAGTTCGACTACTTGCAGGCGCGCATGGGTCTGCCCGCGGATTGGTCGGGGCCGGAACGGCCGCACCTCCTCGGCTGCGTCTCCAAAGGGGCGGAACGCAGCATGAATGGAGCGATGGTGCGCAACGTCTTGCGTCTCATCTACACGCGGTTGAACCCGGAGGGGGTCTACCACGGCAACGCGAAGAAGGACGACCTCTATCGGTCTTACTTGACAGAGCTTTGCGGGAAGGAGTGCGCCCGGGTGCCCGCATCCGTGCGCCTGCTGACCGCCGGTGAGATCGTAGCGAAAGCCCCGTAGGCGTTGCGTCTTCCGACGTATCCCGCACACGTCGTGTGCCGGATACCGGTCCAGCGGCGGGCTATCCCGAGGCGTAGAGGCCCGCGCGGGGGGCGTTCGCCCACGACGGCTGCGGAACGGGAAGCAGAGACGCCGTGCGATGTCCGTTGTGCAAGCAGCCGGGCGCCGGCTTATGCAGGCAAGCCGTCTGGCAGGTGACGGCGTATTTCTTCAGGAAGGAAATCGGCCGCAGCAGCATCTTGAACGTGCGCAATCCGGCGATGCCGAGGTCCTCTTGCACGTTGAGATAGCGGCAGCCGCGGTTGGACGCCGCGCGGGCGGTCGCCTGATAAAGGTAGTGGGATAGTCCGCTGAATTCGGCGTCGCACTTGGCAAAATGCCCCATGGCGTATCCGCGTTCCAGCACCTCGACGATGGAAAACGCGATCAGCCGACCCTGCTGGTAGACCCCGGTGCCGATGAGATGCAATGCGGTGGAAACGGCAAGCAACCGCTCCATGGCAGTCTTTTCATTGGGAAGCGACATGCCTTTATTGTACGTCCACGTCGTCCGGAGCTGGTCGATCTCCTCGCGCACGCCCTTGCTGCCGAGATCCAACTGAACCACGCGGACATCGGGACAACTGCGCATAAACTTGTTGACGTTGCGCCGCGCATGGACGAAGCGTGTCCCGACATACAGCAACAAGTTCTCCACGTCGATGATATAATCGTCGCTGGCACGATCTTCCCAGAAAAGCAGGTGAGTGCCGTGGAGCAGTGCCATCACCTCGTGCGGAACCAGCTTCAGCCTCGGCTGCCGACCTTCTGCGCAGGCGCGGGCCAGGAGCGTCTCTGCCACCCGAAGCGATTGCGAGCCGCCTGTGCCCAGGAACGAATAGAAGGGCTCGCCCGTCGCGTCGTCCGTGCCCTCGACGACCAAGTGTTCGGCAAGGCGACAGATGTGGACCCGGCTCTCCGTGTCCCAAGACCACATATTCGCGAAATTGAAATCAGAATAGGGAGGGAATCGTTTGCTGAACGACTCGATACCTGCCTGATCGCTGGGTTGGAGCGGTTTGAATTGAGGGAAGGAAGGAATCATGGCAGTTCGCTCAGCAAGAAACAATGCCCGCGTAATGACCAACGTCGGTCCGTGCTCCGCCGTGAGCTTCTACGAGCATTGGATCGCCTCAATGCAGGGCGTTGCCGGGCAACAGCCACGGGTGCAGTATATCATCGAGCAGACTGCCACAGCAAGCGTTTCCCCCCATTTACCTATCTTATCTGCATTGAAGACATGCCAAAGCATGAGCAAGCAGCGCAGCCTTTCGGCCAAACGAGAAGTGTCACTTTAGTCAATTTGCGACGAAGGGCTAAATTGCGGAATATGCCGTTTCTAATCCTGCCGGCTTAGAACTACTGCGCAAGATTCACCATAGAGGCAGGGTAATCGTCTGGAAGCTAGTTCTACTGCGCAGGATTACGGCCACTTACAGCGTACAAGGTTTTTCAGATAGATGCCCAATTGTCGCAGTTTCTTTCGCGTTCGCTTGATGTGGCATCGCCGTGCCGTCGCGTTGCGTTG
>JBKQVT010000015.1:0-7598 GCA_052139835.1 Thermoguttaceae bacterium | reverse complement strand
CCGCCCCGGAGACCGGGGCGGACCGGACCACTAGCTACGCCGCAACGTTTCGTGGGGTTATTACAGCAGGGTCGAAACGTTTTGCTGGGCGTGATTGGCTACCGGGGCTACACCTGGGCCGCGCCTTGCAGCAGAGTCAGGACGTTCGCCGGGGCGTGGTTGGCGATGGACAACACCGCCGTGCCGGACTGCACCAGCACTTGGGCCTGGGTCAGGGCGGCGCTCTCGGCGGCGAAGTCGGTGTCCTGGATCGAACTCTGGGCGCTGGTGAGGTTGGTCACCGCGGCGTTGAGGGAGTTGATGTTCGAGTCCAGGGTCTCGCTCTGGAACGACCCCAATTGGCCGCGGAGCGAGCTCACCTGATTGATGGCCTCGTTGACGATGCTGGCCGCGGTCGCGGGATCGGTCGCCAAAGCCGCGCTGCTGCCGGAGTAGAGGTCCTGGAGAATGCCGTCCAGGCCGCCGAGGCCGGTGGTGCTCGTACTCTGGATGCCCAGGGTGGCCTGTCCGCTGCCGCCCACCACGGCGCCGATCTGGAACGTCGCACCGCCGCCGATGTTGAAGCCGAGGTTGCCATCCGTGCCGACCGCGACATTCATGCTCAGGGCGAGGTTCGCGCCGTCGACCGACAGGGTGTTGCCGATGCCGGTGGCGGTGACGCCGTTGATCGTGCCGGCAATGTCGGCGCCCGTGTCGGTGAGAAGCGAACTGCCGCCGACAGTGTCGGTGGTGGCAAGCGCGGTGCCGCCGTTGACCGCGGCAACGGTCACGCTACCGGCCGAACCGATGTTCGTCGCGGTCAGCGTCAGGGTACCGGGGGTACCGGGGTTGCCGGCGACGGTCGGGGCGTAGCTGGCCGAGATACCCGTCGCAGCGGTATAACCGTTGATGGCGTCGGCGATCGCGCCGCCGGTCGTTCCCGAATCGAACGAGAAGACCTGCGAGCCGTTGGACCCGGTGAGAGTGAAGTCCAACGCGGCGCTCGTTTTGTCGGTGGCGTCGAAGTCGGTCGCGTCCACCAAGGTCGCCTGGCTGGCGGCGGTGGTGACGTCGGCGGTCACGCCCAGACTGCCGCCGGTAAGGTTCGCCTTCGAGATCTGCACGTTGCTCACGCCGCCCGCGACGTTTGAGGTCGTGTAGGCCATGGTGCCGTCGAGCAGGTTCTTGCCCTGGAACGTGGTGGACGAGGCAATGGTGTTGATGGAGTCCAGGGCCGCGTCGACTTGCTGCTGGTTGGCGGCGATCTGGGCGGGGCTCTCCGTGCCGGTGCTGGCCGACTGGTTGACCAGCCCCTGGATCGTCGTCAGCAGGGTGCTGATCTGGCCCAGGGCGCTGTCGGCGGTCGAAATCATGTTGCTGGCCATCTGGCTGTTCGAGACGGCCTGCTGCGTGTTGGTGATTTCGCTGCCCAGGGCCTCGGCGGCAATCAAACCGGCCGGGTTGTCGGCACCGGAGTTGATCTGCTTGCCGGTGCTCAGACGCGTCAACGCGGTTTGCAGATTGGTGTTCGACGAGTTGAGCGCTTGCTGCGCAAGTAACGAACTAATGTTGGTGTTAATACGGGACATGCAACATACCCCTCCAAAAAAGGTTTACGTCCAAGCCGCGCCGGATTGCGGGGAGATGCACGTCTCCGGCATGAGCTTTCCTCTACGCCGCTAAGACACGGTCGGTCTTAAGGAAGCGGCCCGAGTGACGGGAATGCGAAAACAGGTGGGTTCTTCCTCCAACGATTCGAGGGTGGGAACTGTGTTCACAAGGCGGCGCGCCCTTTGCCTCTCGTGTCTCGTTCTGGGCGCGACCATCCTACTCGCGCCCCACGGCACGCCTGTGACCCTATGGCACAATCTATCGAACGGTATCGGATTGGTAATTTATTCACTTTAGGCAATATGGGTTCACGCGAGTTTTTTTCGTGGGAATCCCACAGCCCAACTGGTACAACAGAGAAGTTTAATAGAAAAGGAAAATGCCGCACCCGCGGCCCCCAACGGCCGCCAGTCCGGCACAACCCGCATCAACAGACCTATTTGCCCGACTCACCAGCGTCGGTAGGCGACAATTGGCTGGCCCGCTGATTCTCGCGCTGAATCGCGTCATAGACCTCCTGGCGATGGACGGGGATCTCTTCCGGGGCTTCAATGCCCAGACGCACCTTGTCGCCACGAATGTCCACGATCGTCACGACCACTTTGTCGCCAATCATGATGCTTTGATCACGTTGCCTGGAGAGGACAAGCATCGATGGCTCCTTATCCTGACGTGACTTGCGTGGCCCCACCCGGCTCCGTCCAGGCGATCCGCGTGCTGACTCGCCGAAAGCACCCGGAAAGTGTATCGGTTCACTATGTTGGCGGTAAACAGCAAAAATAACCATTCTGGGATGATTGGCTAGCACAAGTAAAATAGGTGCATCTCATTTCGCGCAAGGTTTGACAATCTCCGCCCCGTTGCCCTAGCACCACATCCCCGTTGACAAAAGACCGCATGTTGCCAAAAAACGTGCTACCCTTTTCAGGGTGGAGAGAGTGCGCACACGAGAAGAAGGAGACTCACCACGGAGCGTTCAGGGGTGAGCGGCCGGTTGAGTTTGATCGTGCCGGCGGTCTGGGCGGCGGCGCTGTCCGGCTGCGTCTTCTTTCAGCCGCCGCGAAGCTATCCTGGGGGCGAGCCGCTGCCGCCGGGGACAGTGGCCTCGCCCGGGGCGCCCTACGGCGCCCAGCCCGGCCAGTTCGATCTCGAGGCCCCCGTTGCCGTTACGGTCCGGCCGCAGCGGACCGTCGCCCCCGTCGGCAGCGTGGTGGTGCTGGTGGCGGGCGTGCAGAGCGGCGACGGCTATCTGCGGACCAACGAGCGGCTGGAGTGGACGATGGCCCCCGGCAGCGTGGGCCAATTCCTTGCCGTCGAGGACAACGGCTGGGTCGATCTCCTGCTGGGCGACTTCAACCGCCCCCGCATCGTCAACAACGCGTTGGCCATCGGCAGCACTTCGCGGGAGTCCGTGTGTCTCAATCGCGGCACGCCCTGCGACAACCTCTGCGTGCTCCGCGGGCAGAGCTGGATCACGGTCGCTTCCGGCACCGAGGGGACCAGCCACATCACGGTCTTCGCCCCGGGCGTGGTTTGCTGCGACCATCGCATGGAGGAGGCGGTCATCGAGTGGGTCCGTCCGCAAGGCCCCGCCGGCCCACCGCCGATCGCACCGCCGATCCCAGCGCCGACCGCCGCCGGCGGCATCGCGCCGAGGACCGCCGCGGCGGGCAACATCAGCGTCCACAAGACCGGGCCTGCCAGCGTCGCGATCGGGGGCACGGCCGCCTATCGCATCGAGGTCTCCAACCCCGGCGGCTCCCTCGTCGGCGACGTGCTCCTAACCGATGAAGTGCCGGAAAACTTCACTTATCTGGGCAGCACGCCGCCGGCCGAAGTCGTCGGCAAGCGGCTCCAATGGCGGCTGGCGCAATTGACGCCGGGGGAGCGGCAGACAGTGGAGTTGAGTTTCCGGGCGGTCCAGGACGGCAGCGTCGCCAACTGCGCCGAAGTAACGGCGGCCGGCGGCCTGAAGGCCAACGATTGCGTCACCACCACCGTCTTGGCGCCGGTGCTGGACGTGCACGTGGAGGTCAACGGCCCCGCCGAGGCCGCCGTCGGCAGCGACGTGACCTTCGAGATCGTTGTGACCAATCGCGGCCAGACGACGGCCACCGGCTTGACCGTCAAGGACCGCTTCGATCCCGGGCTGGAGCATAAGGTCAAGAAAGAGGTGATCGAGCGGACGTTGCCGGACTTGCCGCCAGGCCGCGACGTGTCGCTGCCGGTGACGTTCCGGGTTGCCCAGCCCGGCCGCCTGCGCCATACAGTCCAGATTTTTAGCGGCGGGCGGGTCTTGGACAAGAAAGAAAGTTGGCTGACCGGGGTGCCGGCGCCCGGCGGCCAGCCCGAGTCGCCGCCCGGCCCGCCGCGATTCCCCCTGCCAGGGCAACCTCCGGCCCACGAAGAACCGATCCTGCCGCCGCCGGGCCTGTCCGTGACCGTCACCGGCCTGCACAATGCCGTCACCGCCGGCGAGGAAATGACCTATTACGTCGCCGTAAAGAACCACGGTTCCACGCCGGAACACCAGGTGGCGCTCTCCGCCACCGTGCCGGCGGCCATGGCCTTGGCCCCCCTGGGAACCAGCAGCCTCCCCTCCGCAAAGTATACCTACGACAACCACGTCGTCCGCTTCGCGCCGATCGAAAAGGTCGGTCCTGGCGAGACCCTCACCTACTTCATTCGCGTGCGGGCCCCGCAGCCCGGCGTCTTCCACTTCAAGGTCGAACTAAGCGGCCGCGAACTGGCCCAGCCGCTCCACGGCGAAGAGCTCACCGAGGTCTTGCAGCCGCCGCGGGAGAGCAAATAAGAGGGGGGAAGGCGGAGGGCGGAAGGGGGAAGGAAGACGAAGGCGGAGGGCGGAGGGCGGAAGGAAGCAGGGGACCCGGGCCGTGTGTCTTTCCTTCCCCCTTCCGCCCTCCGCCTTGGAAAACTCTCTTCCCAAGAATCGGCGGCGAGGTTAGAATAGATCACGGTGTTCAAGCAACGCTCTCATCTTCGAGTGGTTTCCCAGCTCTGCTGGCGTTGAAGCGGCCTGATTTCGAGGTGATCTCCACGCCCCGCCCTTGGGCGAGCCAATAGGCGTGTTCCGACTAGGTACCGTAGCGTTTTTGCGCTACACAGGGGCCAGGAACGACTTCGGTGAATTCGAGCGCCGGAGTTTCGATTCCTGGCCCCATTTTTTTATTGGGACGCCATGTCCGAAGACTTCGTCCAGCTTCGCCACCAGCCGCCGATCGCCTTGGAGCAGCCCCGGCAGATCCTCGTCGCCTGTCCGCCCCTGCGGAGCAACGTGAACCTGTCGCGGATCGTGCGGGCGGCGTCCTGCTGTGGCGTGCGAAAAATCATCTGCTGCGGCCGCGCCAAGATCGACCCCACCATCACCCGCCACACCGGAGAGGCCATCCAGGTCGAGGTCCATCGCACGCTGCCGCAGGTGCTGAAGCGGCTCCGCGAGGAGGGCTACCCGTTGGTCGGCCTGGAGCAGACCAACGGCTCGCAATCCCTCTACGACTTCCGTTTCCCCCGCCGCATGGTGCTGGTGATCGGCAATGAGCGGCTGGGGATCGAGGACGAGGTCCTCCGGCTCTTGCAGCACACGGTGGAAATCCCCGTCTACGGCCTGCCTTACAGTCACAACGTGGCCACGGCCGCGGCCATGGCCCTCTATGAATACTGCCGGCAATACCCAAAAGGGTAGGTTGACCGCCCGGCACTCGACTGGCTAAACTGAAGCGTTTGCGGTTTTCTGCCAACCTTCCTGCAAGAATTCCCCTGGGGCATCGCAGTGCCTGCCACGTGTGTCATCGGTTTGCAATGGGGCGATGAGGCCAAGGGCAAGATCGTCGATCTGCTCACGGAGCACCACGATATCGTCGTCCGCTACCAGGGCGGGGCCAACGCCGGCCACACCGTCGTCACCGGCGGCCAGACCTTCAAGCTCTCGCTCATCCCCAGCGGCATCTTCCGCCCCCAGGTCCAGTGCGTGGTCGCCGCCGGCGTGGTCCTCAATCCGGCCAGCCTGCTGGAGGAAATCGACGGCCTGGTGGCCCGCGGCATCCAGGTCGGCCGCAACCTCATTCTTAGCGACCGTGCCCACCTCATTTTCCCCTGGCACTTTCAGGAAGACCGCCTGTTGAATCAAGAGGGCGCCGGGGGCGAGTCGCTGGGCACCACCCTGCGGGGCATCGGCCCCTGTTATCGCGACAAGGTCGGCCGCGTCCACGCCATCCGCCTCGGCGACCTCTATCGCCCGAGCTTCCGCGGGCGGATCGACGAGATCGTGCGGGCGAAGAACCAGTTGCTCCGCGGCGCCGCGGGTGCGGCCGACGCCCCCCCACTGGACGCCGCCGAAATCTATGCCCAATACCAGGGTTATGCCCAACGGCTGCGGCCCTTCGTGGCCGACACCACCGTCTACTTGCTCGACGCCGTGGACGCCGGCAAGCGGATCCTCTTCGAGGGCGCCCAGGGCGCGTTGCTGGACATCGATCACGGCACCTTCCCCTTCGTCACCAGCAGCAACAGCTCCGGCGTGGGCGTGTCGTCGGGCTCGGGCGTGCCCGCCCGGCACCTCACCAAGGTCATCGGCGTGTTGAAGGCCTACTGCACGCGGGTCGGCGGCGGGCCGTTTCCCACCGAGCAGGACAATGCCACCGGTCAGCGCCTCCGCGACCGCGGCAACGAGTACGGCACGGTGACGCGGCGGCCGCGGCGCTGCGGCTGGTTCGACGCCGTGGCGGCCCGCTACACCGCCCGGCTCAGCGGCGCCCATGCCCTGGCCGTCATGCTCCTGGACGTGCTCAGCGGCTTGCCCGAAGTGAAAATCTGCACGGCCTACGAGCTGGGCGGCCGGCGTCGGAGCGACTTCCCCAGCCACGTGGACGACCTCCGCGAGGTCGTGCCGGTCTTTGAAACCCTGCCCGGCTGGCAAGAGGACATCACCGCCGTGGGCCGCCTGGCCGATCTGCCGGCCAACGCCCGCAAGTACCTCGACCGGCTCAGCCGGCTGGTAGGTTGCCCGGTGGAGGTCGTTTCCGTCGGCCCCGATCGCCAGCAAACCATTTTCGCCTGACCATGTCCACAGCCTCGCAAGCGCCGGCCGGAGAGTTGCCCGGGGTGCCGCGGGAGAAGATGCCCCGCCACGTCGCCGTCATTATGGACGGCAACGGCCGCTGGGCCCGCCAGCGCGGCCTGGCGCGCATCGAGGGCCATCGCCAGGGCGTCCAGAGCGTCCGCCGCATTACCGAGGAATGTGCCCGGCTGGGCATCGGCCAGCTCACGCTCTACTGCTTCTCCAGCGAGAACTGGAAGCGGCCGCAGGAGGAACTCGATTTCCTCATGAGCCTCTTGCAGCAGTACATGGTCGAGCAACGCGACACCATCATGCAGCACAACATCAAGGTCGCGGTGATCGGCCGCCGCGAGGGCCTGCCCGAGGAAGCCCTCCGCGAAATCGACACGACGGTGGCCATGAGCCGCCGGAACACCGGCCTCGTCGTCTGCCTGGCCATCAACTACGGCGCGCGGGCGGAACTGGTCGATGCGGTCCGCGCGATCGCCGGCAAGGTCCGCGCCGGAGAACTCCAGCCCGAGGTGATCGACCAGCGGACGCTCGATGCCCACCTCTACACAGCCGGGATGCCCGATCCCGACCTGTTGATCCGCACGGCGGGCGAGATGCGGGTGAGCAACTTCCTCCTCTGGCAGATCAGCTACGCGGAGATTTGGGTGACCGATCTCTGTTGGCCCGACTTCACCGAGGCCCAGCTCCACGAGGCCATACGCAGCTTCGCCGCCCGCGACCGCCGTTTCGGCGGGCTGGGGTGAGAAGAAAGAGAAAAGGGATCAGGGAGGGGAAGCGAGCCGGGGGGTTCATCCCTTAAGTTTACCCACATCTTCTGCTATACTCCACCGGACGGAAAGGATTTCCCGGGCTCAGTTTAGCGAAAGGATGAGGGTCATGGACGACCGGCAAGTGTTGGAGCGTAGTTTCGGCGAGCTGC